>JARIAA010000032.1 GCA_029264635.1 Psychrobacter sp.
TGGACCATCTTTCCCAGCAGGTAGCCAAAGCTCCATTTGTGTATTTGCGTCCAAATTGACATCATCAATGGTATCGAGACCCAGAGCCGCCCATCTGGCAGCAGGCTGCTTGGTGCCAACCGTAGAGTAATCAAAAGATGATGGCAAGGTAACTTCATAAAATGGCGCTAAACCACGTATCCAGCCTGAGTTATTCAGATAATTGGCCGTTGACGCTAGCGCGTCAGCGGTTGACCATGGATTGCGATGTCCATTACTGTCGCCATCGACACCATGTTTTACCCAAGTATCAGGGATAAACTGCGTCTGTCCCATACCTCCTGCCCAAGATCCTTCAAGCTGTGACCAAGAGATGTCTCCACGTTCTAATAGCTGAATCAACGATAATAACTGAGTTTCAGCGAACTCTTGACGGCGTCCGTCATAGGCAAGGCTTGCTAGGGCGCTTGGTAAATAGGTGTTACCGGTAGCAGCGCCATAAGAGGATTCCATGCCCCAAATTGCGGCTACAATCTCCGCATTAACGCCATACTGCGACTCTAAACTTGATAAATAGGAGCGCTGTTCTGCATATTTACGTTTGCCATTGGCAATCCGAGCGTCCGAAGCGGCAGAGTCGGCATATTCCCAAGGCATCTTAGAAAACTCAGGCTGACCAGAATCTAGTGAAATGACTTGCTGATTTAAGTAGGCTGAGCTCAGTAAGCGCTGTACGTCTGACGAATTATGTCCAGCGGACATAGCACGCATAGAAAAATCTGACTTCCAATCTGAAAAGCTACGATAGCTAGGTTTAGGCGTAATAACGGTATTTTGTTTAATGATGACAGGTGCAGGTTTTACTTTAATGGTCTGAGTTTGTGTCACCTCAACGTTGCCCTGACGGACGGGCTTACTCGGCTGCTGCATAGTTGGCTGAGTCGCACAGCCTGCTGCTAGCAAAATAGGCAGTAGAGTAGCGTATTGCTTTTTTAACATCATAAAGAGTCTCGAATATCAGTAAATACTAAAACAGTAAGAGAAAAGTAAGTCAAATTTAAAACAATTTTAAGGTCATAAAGTAATGGTGCAAGAAGTATTTGTGCTAAATGCAGTTAGGGACCAACAACGAAAAATTACTGTAGCAATAAATAATCATAAAGTCGATGGTATAAGCATGGTTATTATTTATTTTAGAGTCATTCATTAGATAAAAAATACCAACTCGCTGGTTTTATATAAGTACGATAGACAATATCTGTAAATACAAAAGCATGCAGGCAGCAGTAAGATATATAATGAAAAAGCACCCATTACTGGATGCTTTTTTAAGAATAAGCTCTGATTTAACAAGTTATTATAGTCACTGGCTACCTTAACTAGAGACGCTATGCTATCAATTTGCCACACTATCAAGCAGCTGAACTGGAAAGGTAATTACATCAAAGGCGACGGCAAAAGGTAATAAAATAAGTTTTTCTGCCCCACTTTTTCCACTTCGCGCAATCTCACTTTGCTGCGACTGACCATAAAAGGTTACTGTATATGGTTTGGTCAAGGCCTGATATTTCGCTTGAATCATACTTAGATTGTTTACTTGTGGATAGATGGCACCTCTGACAGGTATGGTAAAACAAAAGCGCTGGGCGTTGATACGTTGGTCGCTAGCTGAAGTGCAGTCTTGTCCGCCATTTTGTAGAAAGAACTGGTAATCAGAACGCTTGAATTCATCTTCTAATTTTGCATAAGACAGCTTCATATTACCTTGAAAGTAACCATCATTATTGGGTACATTGAATATCATATCATTTTCGACTTGGATATTTTTTGGGGTTAAGTTAGTGAGTAAAGTTATCATCGCTATATTGAGCCATAATAGATCATCCTTGTCCAAAACATTTTAGTAGGTAATATACGTGTATTTTTAAATTACTATTATATTACCAAACATTTAATATGTGCTTGATCTGGTTATCCTACCGTATTTAAGGGATGTATCTCTATTAAAGTTTGAGCAAATACAAATTTGAAAAAATTACTACTATGAATAATAAACGGTTATGTGTTTTGAATAAAAAATGTCCGACTGGCTTATTTTTTATATACTCAATTTTGTTGAACGATGCCGATTTTTCGTTATAAAGATAGCTATATAGGACCAACACACCCCAAGTAAGCGAATACTTGAGGCTAAATTTATCAAAATGTTGGTCTATTATCGATTCTCAATTTTTACCAAAAGAATCCTTGAGGATAAGGTCTCTAAGATAGTAAAAACATAACCATCAGCATGGACTTGATCGTTGACTTGTACCATGCCTTTTAGTTTGTCATTAATGTAACCACCGATCGTTAGCTGATCTACCTCTCCAATGAGATTAGGCTCATTGAGCTCAAGGCGCAGCTGATCTAAGCTAATAGTACCCTCAGCGATCCAATAATCCTCTTGTTTGATAATCTCCAGCGTCTCATCTTCATCAGGAAACTCGCCAGCGATAGCTTCAAATAAATCTAAAGGCGTCACTAAACCTGTAACTTGTCCGTACTCATCGACTACGACTGCTAAATTACCTTTGGCGTTTTTTAGTAAATTGATAAGACGAAGATTACCAATAGTATTAGAAACATATACTGGTTGTTGTTTAGTCATCAGAGGTTTTAGAGCAGCATAGATATCATCAGGATGTTCAGCTAACACGGATAAGATATCTTTCGCTCGTACAACGCCTAATATTTTATTTAGCTTGCCTTCGCAAATGGGCAATAAGCTGTGCGGCGTTGCCAACACTTGCAGGCGTATCTCATCTACCGTGTTTTCGATATTAACCCACGAGATCTCTGAGCGCGGCGTCATAATGGTTTCGACATCACGCTCTCCAAGCGCCAGCACTCCACTAATCATATAGCGCTCTTCTTCGGCAAACGGTACTGCTTGCGTGGAAGCTTGGCTCTCTACTAGCATATCTTCATGATCGCTCTCAGCGCTTTTGCCGCCCATAAGAGTCAAGATACTATCAGCCGCTCTATCACGTAGGGGAATGATATTTTCATGTTTGATACGATTACGCTGCATAAACTGATTAAAAGCTTCGATAACTATAGAAAAGCCAATTGCGGCATATAAATAGCCTTTAGGGATATGGAATCCTAGTCCTTCAACGATCAAGCTAAAGCCAATCATCAACAAAAAGCTCAAACACAAGATAACGACAGTTGGATGCTTACCGACAAAATCAGTGAGCGCTTTAGCGGCTAAAATCATCACTCCCATAGCCACAATAACAGCTGCCATCATGACCTCTAAATGCTCCACCATTCCGACAGCAGTAATCACCGCATCAAAGGAGAACACTGCATCAAGGATAACGATCTTAGCGACAACTGCGGTGAACCCTGCGTAAACTTTGCTTTTATTTTGTGTCTCAAGCTTGCCTTCTAATCGCTCATGCAGCTCAAGTGTGGCTTTAAGTAGTAGAAAAAAGCCACCAACAATCAAGATTAAATCACGAACGGACAAATCAAAAGCGGCGTAGCTGACTACTGGCTCAGTTAGGGTTATGAGCCATGACATCACAAAGAGCAATCCCAAACGCATAAGGAGAGCGAGACTAAGCCCTAGGTTACGAGCTTTACTGCGTTGGTGCGGGGGTAATTTATTGGCAAGAATAGCAATAAAGACAAGATTATCAATACCTAGAATAATCTCAAGGCTCACTAAGGTGAAGAAACCAAGCCATATTGAGGGATCGCTTAGAAGCTCTATCATTTACAGGCGTACTCACTTAAAGGATAATAAAAAATGTAAGGTTGAACAGATTCAGTTAAAATAGGCATGCAGACACAAAAAAACCCCAAACAAGGTAATGTTTGAG
>JARIAA010000048.1 GCA_029264635.1 Psychrobacter sp.
TTTTGGGAGGATAGTTGCTTGGAGGAGCGGTTTAGCCCCGATTGTAGCGGATATACTGCTTGACTAGACAGGCAGATAGTAGCTCCTCAAAAAATCCCCTTTAAGGGATTTTTCCTTGCGAAGCTAAAATTGCAGTGCAATTTTTTAACGCTTCTCAAATCATCGCCCTTACCCTTGCCATAATCCCACGTCCAATCACCAAGCGTACATAAATAATAGCAATCATAAATAGCAAACCAACTAATGCCACACCGCCAATGCCTAAGCTCGTCCATGGCACACTAAAGCGTAGGTTAAACCAATGCGTAATCGCAGCCCATGCACCAACGCTGGCGATAATCACCGCAAATGTCGCGGCACTAATCCCCAGCACGCCAAGCTCTAAAATATTAAGCAGATATAGATCACGTTTTTGCATACCGAGCAGCCTAAATGAGGCGCTATCCGCCATGCGATCTTGCGAGGTGGAGAGAAGCGAGCTGATCAAGACCATGATACCCGTCAGTAATGCCAGTAGCGTAAAGACATAGACCAAGCGGCTCATTTGTACAACCAACTCTTGGATTTGCTGCGCGATGGCCGTACCGTCAATGGTAGTGATGGCAGGAAACTCTCGTACCAGTTTACCTTGGATATCTGGAATCTTATCGGCTGGTACATGCGCGGTGGCAAATTGGATTTGTGGCGCCGCTGCTAAAACGTCTGGTTCAAAGAGGAAATAAAAGAAAGGACTGGGCCCGCGCTCAAAGCGCGAACGGATACTAGTGATTTGCCCTGTCAGCTCAATGCCTTGAATATTAAAAACAATTTGGTCGCCCATACCTACATTCAGCATATTGGCCGCCCCGTCCAATATAGACAACGGCTGTACTTGCTGGAGTGGTGAGGTTGCTGCCTCTTGATTTTCTATAGGCGTATACAGCGCGTCGTCTGTGACCGCATCAACGATAAACTCGGTATCCATGAGCGTATCGGTATAACTTAAGTTAAACACGCGCGTCGGCTCATCAAAGTCATCGTCCGCGTCAATATCTTGTGCAGGTACGCCATTTGCGGTGACGACGCGCGCCCGAATCACAGGATAGTAGCTCACTGGCGCACCAATGAGTCCATCAATAGCCTCATGTTGATCGCTTTGGATATCTAACAAAAACAAGTTAGGCGCATCTTCAGGATAAGCGTTGATAAACTGCGCATTAATACTATGATTCAGCGTGGTAATGAGGGTTAACACTGCCACCGACAGGGATAAAGTGACAAAAAACAGTGCAGATTGATTGCCTTTACGCGCAAGGTTGTGGATAGCGATACGCTGCATCCAGCCCATCTTACCTCGAGTTGCTAAGCGCGACAGTAGCCACAACCAACCACGAGCCAATGCCCAAAAGATGGCGACTAAAGCAATTAGGCCTATGAGTAATTGGGCGCTCAGCTTCCAAGAACCCACTTCATAAGTGAAAAACAGATAGAGCCCTACCAGCATTAGTCCATACCATAAGAGCGGTAATCGTTGATACCAAGGCAGGTTGTGGGATTGCGGGCTAGCACCTTGGTTGAGCAAGGTAGCAGGCTTTGTCGTGCTCAGTGTGTTTAATCCGCGCTGAGCGATGAGTAAAGTCAGTACTAAAGCGATGATAATGGTTTTAATCGCACTGATAGGATTAATGGCCAAGCCAATGTCCGTAGGCAAGATGGCGATGAGATAGGGCTGACCTACTTTGAGTAAGCCCAGACTAAGTACAATCGCTGCGATACAAGCAATAGCAGTCGTTCCTATCAATAATTGATAATAGCTACGTTTGAGAGACGTGAGAGGCTCACCTAAAGCTAGGCGTATCGCATTGTTCGCCTGCTGCTTGGTCACAAACGCAGTGATTACTCCATACATTGCTACCGCAGATAATAGCAGGACGGCGATAACCAGTAGTTTAAGAAACATCAACACATTATCAGAGATACGCGAAACCGACGTATCAGCGCTCTTAGCGTCCGAAAGCTCGATATCAGGATACTGTTCTAATATCTGCGCTAATTGTGTCTGCTGCGCCGCCATTAGCTCAGCATCACCTGCCATCTCAATGCGATAATTAATACGGCTACGCTGACCCAATAAGTTAGTAGCTGCTAGTGCATCTTCTTGCATCAAGACACGCCCGCCAAAACCAAAGGCCGTCAACGGACGATCAGGCTCTTTGGTCAGCACATCGCTGATGGTAAACTCAGCATCACCAATCGTGATTTGGTCACCAACACGAGCATTTAAGCTTTTTAGTACTTCTGGCGCAACGACTACATGGTCAGAGGTTAGCTGCTCCCACAAAGGTTTGCCTGAGGCCAGCTCTACCTCGCCATATAACGGATAGTTAGGGGAGACGGCTTTAACGCGGGCAAGCAAGGTTTGCTTATCCGTCACGACCATCGCATTAAACTGATAATCATAAACCGTTTGCGTAGGAGCAAGCGTTTCTACTTGCGTGACTACCTCGCTTGGCCAGTCTTGCTTACTGTTTAATACTAAATCCCCACCGACCAGCGCGCGCTGATTGTCATTAATATAACGAGCGACCGATTGCTGAATGGAGTCAAGGGTAAGGTAGGTGGCAAGCGATAGCGTAAGGGTTAATAAAAACAATAATGGATAGACCCAGCGCCGCCACCAGCTGCGGCTCAACGCTCGCGCGCCCAAGGTACGGGTAAATAGCTGTGACATTATACCGCTTGTATCATTGGACTCATTATCCATACTATCTACTGATGCTTTATGATCTGGTCGCTTATTATCCATTAACTTTCGACCCATCTATCCTGCCATCATGCATGGTAATGACGCGATCGGCCATCTCGGCAAGCGCGGCATCATGGGTGACAACGACCAATGCTGAGCCTGTTTGTTGGCGCAAATCCAACAATAGCTGCATCACTTGATTGGCATTTTGCTCATCTAAATTACCTGTTGGCTCATCAGCAAACACAATCTTTGGCTGTGCTACCAGTGCGCGCGCGACCGCAGTGCGCTGCTGCTCTCCACCTGATAACTGGTTAGGTAAGCTGTTACGTCTATGACCTAAATCAACGGCCTCAATCAATTCATCGACGCGTGCTTTATTCGGACGCCTTGCGATATCTAGCGGGAAGGCAATGTTTTCTGCCACCGTCAAAGTTGGCAACAGGTGAAACGACTGAAAGACAAAGCCCATCTCACGTTGAGGAATGACCGACAGCGCATCCTCATCAAGACTGCTTAGGGTTTGCTCACCAAGCTCAACCGAGCCGCTATCGGGATAATCGAGCGCCGCGAGCAAACCCAGCAAAGTCGATTTGCCTGAGCCTGATTTGCCCATGATGACCACGAACTCGCCTGCATCGACATGGATGCTCACGTCTTTGATAATCGCTAGTGATTGCTCGCCAACTTGTACGGTTTTGTTAAGCTTGGAGGCGGTCAATAACGCTTTGTTTTTAAGATCTGATGCTAAAGTCGAGTTTGATAAGGTCATTACATGGTCTCAGTTGACGTATTCTCTAATGCTGGCTGGTTAGACTCTGTTGAATGAGTCGTCCCTGTTGATTTTATTTTTTCAAGCTCAGGCTTTAGCACAGGCAAAATATTATTGTTAACGATAATAGTATAGCCCTCCTTGGTCGGATGGATAGCGTCCGCTTGGTTAAGATCAGCAATGCCGCCTACGCCCTCTAAGAAAAAGGGAATCATGGGCACATCCATATCCTTGGCGATACGCGGATAAATATCTGAAAACGATCTGACATAATCGTTGCCCAAATTATCATAAATTTGCATACCGCCTAAGATGACATTACTGCCATTATCTTGCAGGTGCTTAACCGCGGTGCGAATATTTTTTTCAATAGTTGCCACATCAATACCGCGCATGG
>JARIAA010000058.1 GCA_029264635.1 Psychrobacter sp.
ATCGACTTGCCATTTCACCAGTTGTTTTGCGATGTCAATATCATTAACCGTCCAAGCGCTCACAGGCAAGCTGTGTCGATGAGCGTTTTTGATAACAGATTGGGTGATAAGAGGATAATATATACCAAGCTGGGTACAGCCTAATTGCAGGGCAGTATTGAGCGCCGTTGTAAGCAATTGCGACGTCCGTATCAATAAACCGCGTGGAATATGGGTCAACAATCTTTGACGTTGAAGCTGAGCAAGAAGGTATACGTCAAAGGTAGTCAGAGAAATAGGCAAGTCTGCCAGTGGCGTATCTACCAAATAACGTGTCAATGCACGTATTAATTTTGGATAATCTGTCCGATCATGAGTTTTGATCTCAAGCTCAATATGGGTAAACAAGGACAAAAGCGTAGCAGCTTGGTTGGTAGGTTTAGTTGCCGATGTAAAGGTTTTGGGTAAGCTTGATGTTTGAAAAGAGGGCGTCCTTGGCTCTGCAAGTTTATCCAAAGTAATGATTTGATGACCTGATTGTAGATACCGCTGAATTTCAGTCAAATTTAGCTGATCTACTCGCGACTGTAGACCACATAAGCGCTGCAGCGTATCGTCGTGAAACACTACCAAATGCCCATCTGCTGTCAGCTGCACGTCAAACTCTATTCCTGCTAAACCACGTGCTTGTAAACCACGAGCATATTCAAAACCAAATAGTGTATTTTCTAAGGCTTCATTGCGTGCGCCTCGGTGGCCTAAAAGCCGCGTATTATCAAGTTTTAGCATAGTTTTTACTTCTGGCTGGTTCTTGAGTTAAGACAGTTGTGATGTCAGAGAGTCTTTCTTTTGATAAATCAAAATAGATAAATTAACAATAAAAAGGTTTAAAAAAGAGCATTATTTCATCAATATTCTAACAAATATTTGTTGCGTTTTTGCAATCAAAAACCCTTTTTATAGGTACGGATAGATTTTATTTGTATATCAATGGTCCACATTACTGACCATCTACAACAAAACTCGTATAATGGGCTGATTTTAATACTGGCCGTGCACGATTGCCGCGGCTTTACAGCGAGCTAAACAGCAGTATTGCCTATCGATGGCATTGCAAATGAGTAAATCGGGAGCAAAAAAGAGATGAGCGTAGTAAACAAAAAATGGATGAAGTGGCAGCAAGTTGCTGGTATTGGAGTCATATGTGGTTTAGCCGTCGTTGGATGTGAGCGCTCGGATAAAGAAGAGAGTACCGCTGAGACAGCAGAGGTCACCACTGAGCAATCAGCTGCCAATGACAATACGGTTATGCCTGCTATTAGCTGTGATAACCCATTGGTTGAGGATCGCCTAAAACTTGCCTTAAGAAATACGCTCAATCAACAGGCACAAACTTTGGTTACTAACTATGCCAGTGAAGCGGGAGTCAGTGTCAACACGGCTGTGCTCAGCGACAAGATCGGCAAAGTGTTAATCGATGTGCAAAATGCGACAGTTTTACAAGAAGCCAATGCCAATGGTATGACAACTTGTCAAGCAAGTGTCAGCATGACGTTACCAAGCGAAGATTTGTATCAGGCAAGCCAAGTACGTGCTGAAAATAATCAGCCAAGCTTACAAACTCGTTTGGCTCAAGACAATATCCGTATCAATAATAATATGTTAGTTGATGATGCGTTTACTTATGTGGTTGGCGCTCAAGGTGGGCAGATACAAGCACGTATTGCAGGACAACCTGCTTTAATCACAGCCGTCTCCGATGTAATGGCAGGCTCTGTACTAAAATCGGTGATGGATGAACAAAGAGCTGAGCGTCGAGCCAACGACGCCGCTCGCCGCCGTGAAGCTGCACGACAGAACAGTGAAAACCAGATAAACCGTCAACCAAGCCCCGTAACTCCAGCTGAACCTGCGCGCCCAGCTAGACCTGCTACGCCGCCTACCATCAATCAGAACAGTAATAACAGTAACAATCAAAGTAGCACCCAAGCAATAGCGCCCCCAAGTGTCGATGCTAAGCCGCCAACAACCGCAGAGGTACCAAAAGTCGCCCCTAGTGATGACAGTATTGATATGGTGATTATTGAAGATGAAAGCGCGACTTACTAATTCCTAGTAGGGCTTCTATTTAAAAGTTAAAAGTAAATTTCTAAAAGCTAAAGCAAATGAAAAGCTATAAACATGCCCGTAACTGGACTCAGTTGCGGGCATGTTTATATGGTATTTTGCATAAAGTAATAAAAGACAAGTCTATTTATCGTCAGCGAATTTTTGCAACACTTGACTGTCCCATAGTACTTCTGCGATCTGTTCTGGGTCCGTGCAAAAGCGTGCTGCAACAAATAACCAGTCAGACAAGCGATTGATAAAGCTTACTGCGGTAGGTCGAATCGCTTGCGCTCGCTGCTGCCTTAATAGCACTGCTTGACGCTCAGCACGGCGGCAAACCGTACGCGCGACATGCAGTTGACTGACCAGCACCGAACCTGTCGGTAAAATAAAATCTTTGAGCGGCGGTAAGGTCGTATTCATGATATCAATCTGCTGCTCCAGCCATTCAATATGCGCGCTATTTACGCCTTCATATTCTGGCATAGCCAGCTCGCCGCCAATATTAAACAATAAATGCTGAATGATGACCAAAGCTTGTGCAAAGTCGCAGTCGCTTACTTGCTGCATACGTTCAGGAAGACTTTGGTTGTTGACCACTGCTTGTGCCAAGTGCGCGCGCACCAGACCGATGTGAGAGTTGAGCTCATCGATATCGCCCATGACGCTAAATAAGTGGTCAGCCTTACTGACACGGCTGCCGTCTGCCATGCCCGTACTGCCGTCATCTCCCGTGCGCGTATATATCTTACTCAAGCGATTACCCATGTCCATATCCTCAATGATTTTTATGTTGAATAGTATTACTTGCATGCTCATTGTAGTATTTTACGGCCTTTTTCGCTAAGATAATGGGTTACGTTTTATTTTTTATCAACAATGTTTTTAATAAAAAGGCTTTACCATGACCACACCTCTTGCCGATGCGATGTCTCAGCTTGCCATTTATGATTCACTGACGGGTGGCAAACGCCAGTTTGAACCACTCAAAACAGGTAAAGTCGGCATGTATGTGTGCGGTATGACCGTTTATGATTATTGTCATATTGGTCATGCGCGGCTGATGGTGGCTTTTGATATGGTGGTGCGCTGGCTATCGCAATTGGGTTATGACGTTAATTATGTACGTAATATTACCGATATCGATGACAAAATCATTGCTCGCGCTCATGAGAACGGCGAAGAGATCAGCGCATTGACTCAACGTTTCATTAAAGCAATGCATGAAGATTTTGCGGCTCTTGGCTGCTTGACCCCAAATCATGAGCCGCGCGCGACAGATTATATCGATGAGATGCAGCAGATGATTGAGACCTTAGTCAACGGCGACTATGCTTATGCTGGTAATAACGGTGATGTTTATTATGCCGTCGATAGCTTTGTCGATTACGGTAAATTATCGAAGCGTAATTTAGATGAGATGCAAGCAGGCTCGCGGGTCGATGTTGAAAATGATAAGCGTAATCCGTTTGATTTTGTGCTGTGGAAAGCAGCCAAAGCAGGTGAGCCGCAGTGGGCATCGCCTTGGGGACAAGGGCGTCCAGGCTGGCACATTGAGTGCTCGGCTATGTCAACTGAGTGCTTGGGCAACACTTTTGATATTCATGGCGGTGGTCATGACTTGCAGTTTCCGCATCATGAAAATGAGATTGCGCAGTCTGAGGCGGCGACGGGCGATGAGTATGCTCGTACTTGGATGCATGCTGGCTTTATTAATGTGGATGGGGAGAAGATGTCCAAATCTTTGGGTAACTTTTCTACTATTCGTGAGGTCATCGCTGAGTATCACCCAGAAACGGTACGTTTTTTCTTATTGTCGAGCCATTATCGTAGTCAAGTAAACTTCTCTGATAGCGCATTGGACGAGTCGCATAATATCCTAAGCAGATTATACAATGCCTTAAAGCTAGCTGAGCAGCAAAAGGGACAGACACTTATCATCGATGATGCATTAATTATCAATGCTTACCGTAGCCCTGCAGGGCAAGACTTTATCAAAGCGATGAATGATGATTTCAACAGCTCATCGGCTATCAGTGTATTGTTTGGGCTGGCAAGCGATATCAATAAGGCGGTTAAAGCTGAGGATAGTGAGCGCGCTTGGCAGTCAGCACAGCAGCTCAAGGCACTAGCTCAGGCACTTAATGTATTACAGCTGCCCGTGCAACAGTTTTTGCAAGCAGTAATTGGTCATGAGGCAGACAATGGTTTTACCGATGACGCTATCGATAATTTGATCATCGAACGTCGCGATGCTAAAGCCAATAAAGATTTTACTCGTGCTGATGAGATACGAATGCAACTAAAAGAGGCGGGGATTGAGCTTGAAGACAGTCGCGCGGGTACGACATGGCGCCGTGCTTAACATAGGTGCCATTATAAAACGACGAAAACCCTAAGATAAATACAAATATTAATAGATAAAGTCAGCTTAGTGCTGGCTTTTTTTTAGGTACTGCTTTAGTTTAACGTCATCCCAACACTAAGATTTTTCGTATGCAAATCCCTCATAAGCTCATAACCACTAAAAACAGTCATGATTGTAATCGCTCAAATCGTTTGCTGAAGCTTATGATAGTCAGCTTGCTCATCGTGCTTAATGTCATTACAGTTTCTGTTGAAGCCGCTACGAGTGATGATACAGCGGTAAGCATTAAGGATAAAGCGCGAAATGCGCAAGAGGAAGTAGTTGGCAAGGCTGATAATCTTGTGGACTATATCGGTCAAGAGATTGAGACGCTCAAAAAAGATGGCATTGATCTTCCTAACACGGTGAGCGAAGCTTTAGATTCGACTGAGCGAAATTCAGTGCAGCAAGCAGGTCAGATGCAAGGGGATATGGGGCTCACAGGAGAGTATAATGAAAACTATCATATCCTCAATGAGCTCAATAGCGGCCTACCGCCATTATCACCGCCACCAAACTTATCCACCCCGCTTGCAACGTTAGAGTTTTTTCAATCGGCCGTAATGAAGCAGCAGTTTGATCTGGCCTCCTATGCGCTAAACATGAATTTGCTTAATCCTGATATCCAGTCCAGCCGTAGTATTGAGCTGTCCAAACGGCTTGACTTTTTGCTGGATAGAAAGGATCTGTATGTTTTCGATGATCTGCCCGATCGTCCTGATGGATTAATTGAACCGCCTATAGGGACTAGTAGTAGTACCAGTGGTATTCCGCGCCGCTCTATTCAGCTCGGCTATATGGATTATCGTGAGCGTCGAGTCCCTATCAATATAGAACGTGTAAGAGTGGGAGACAAGGCGCCTATTTGGGTGTTTTCAGCACAAACCGTGGGTAACATCGATAATCTCTATGCGCAGTATAAACCCGCCACGTTTGAGCGTTATCTACCTTCTATATTAACGTTAAGATTCTTTGATATTGCTATTTGGGAGTTTTTAGCTGTCATCTTGTTTTTTCTGTCGACGATGGGTCTGGGCTGGGTATTTAGTAAAATTACTGGCATATTGATTAGTTGGTATGTCAATGATGACGATGATATTTCTCAAGTAGGCAGTAAAAAAAGCATCACTGATTTAGTAAACAAGCTGACAGTACCTTTGACTTTTACCATTAGTTTGTCCTTAGTATTTACCTTGGTTTCAGGCGGTTTTCCTTTTATAGATGCTGTGGCGACCACGACTCGGCCTATTATATGGATAGCATTAGTGCTGAGCGCACTATGGCTGGGTATTCGGGTGATTCACTTTTTTGCCAATCGCTATCAAGATCTGCAAATTGAGAGCTTGGGTGAAGAGGAATATGATAAGTATCGCAGCCGCAGCACCTACGTGTCGATATTTCGGCGAGTTTTTATCTTTGTTATGGTGCTCGGTTGTATTTGGATTGGACTCAGTGAGTTTGCCAATCTTGAAGGCTTAGGTAAAACTCTATTAACCTCAGCAGGTATCGC
>JARIAA010000191.1 GCA_029264635.1 Psychrobacter sp.
TTACTCTCATACGACCACCGAAGGCGCATCTACCCTGCCAATCGCTCAGGTAAAAGGACTGAAAAACGCATGTCCTCGTGATTTATGTGCCCATTTATTTGAATGTGGCAATCATAAACATACAGGCATAACAAATCTGGAGAGCGGTAAGGACGGACGACGCCTTACCCACCGAAGGGGAGAAAATACGATTTGTGCGCTTATATTTCATGCCTGCAAAGTTGTATTGAAAATCTCAGGTCACAGGACAGATAGGGCTTTTGCTTAAACTAACGTTATGCGTTTGTTTGGCTTTTTGCTCTGTTTTTTGTGCTACCCTTTGTAGTAAAGTTTGCATCTTGCAATTTTGCTTCTCATTACTGTTATGACGCTCATCTGCTTTTTGTAAAGCATTGATGGCGTACACACAAGGATTCGTTATGACCGACACCCCTTTACACTCTCAAGATAATAATAGCCATGCCCCTCAGCGCACACCTCTATATCAGTCTCACGTTGATAGTGACGGCAAGCTGGTGGATTTTTCTGGTTGGGAATTACCCATTCATTATGGCTCACAAATAGAAGAGCATGAAGCAGTACGTACTGATGCTGGGATGTTTGACGTCTCGCATATGGTGGTGGTAGATATCAAAGGCGCTGACAGCAAAGCTTGGCTACAAAAACTATTGGCGAATGATGTCGATAAGTTAAAGACCGTCGGTAAAGCGCTTTATTCGCCTATGCTCAATGAAGAAGGCGGCATTATTGATGATCTCATTGTTTACTTAATGAATGCGGATGAAACTGAATACCGTATCGTATCAAATGCGGCAACGCGCGATAAAGATATTGCCCAGTTTAATAAGGTTGCCGATGGTTTTAATGTCACTATTACTGAGCGCCCAGAGCTTGCAATGCTTGCCATTCAAGGGCCAAATGCAGTAGCAAAACTGGGACAAGTCAAACCTGCTTGGGCCACCATTCTTGATGAGCTCAAACCTTTCGTTGGTGATGACCTTACTGATATAGAAGGTACAGATTGGTTTGTCGCGCGTACTGGCTATACTGGCGAGGATGGTGTAGAGGTCATCATGCATGCAGATGATGCGCCTGCCTTCTTTGAGCAATTAAAAACCCATGGTATTAAGCCTGCTGGACTTGGTGCTCGTGATACGCTGCGTATGGAAGCTGGTATGAATCTCTATGGTCATGATATGGACGAAACCATCAGCCCATATGAGTGCAACATGGGTTGGACACTGGCACTAAAAGACGAGCGCGACTTTGTTGGTCGTGACGCTCTGGTTAGCAAACGCACACAATCTAAAGATAATAATACAGCGATGAAACAAGTTGGTTTATTACTAACTACTCGCGGCGTTTTACGTGAGGGCATGGAAGTAACGATCAATCAGGGTACCGATAATGAACAAAAAGGTATCATAACCAGTGGCACCTTCTCCCCTAGCCTTAAAAACTCTATCGCCATTGCTCGCGTTCCTGCCAGCTTATCAGACGATGATACTGTACAAATCGACTTACGCGGCAAGGGTAAATTTGTAGATGCCCGCGTCCTCAAATTACCCTTTGTACGTCATGGCAAGCAGCAATTTGATTGATTTTAATGTTGACTAAACGCAACGAATACGGTTTGATTACGGGTTAATCGAAACTTTCACTGACAACCAGGATAACTTCGATTAACCATAGCCAATTACTGGCTTTTATGATTTCTTAATATATTCTATTATCCAGCCTCTATCATCTAGGAGAGACACCATGAGCAATATCCCAGCAGAACTAAAGTATATCGCAAGCCATGAATGGCTACGTTTGGAAGACGACGGTACCATTACCGTTGGTATTACTGACCATGCCCAAGATTTGCTTGGTGACGTGGTGTTTGTTGAATTACCAGAAGTTGGCGCGACCATCGCAGTTGATGATGAGATCTCAGTCGTAGAATCTGTGAAAGCGGCGTCTGATGTTTACGCCCCTATTTCAGGTGAAGTGGTTGCCATCAATGAAAGTCTTGAAGATGATCCAGAAATCATCAACTCAGACCCGTATGGCGATGGTTGGTTCTTTAGAATGAAGCCTGACAACATGGACGACTTTGAGGCGCTCATGAGCGCTGAAGAGTATCAAAACGAGTTATAAGTTTTTGAGCCTCTTATTAGTATCCTATAAAAAAGGCGGATATCAGCGTCAGCCGATATCTGCTTATAATTAGTAATATGCAGATAACCCAATCTAACGAATAAATTGACCGTTTTTTAACTTTATTTGTATCACGTTACGATTACCTATTTTTATTGTTTCCTATATTAACGCCACGTTTTGGAGCTTCATATGAGTCAAGCAGATTCTAACATCAATCATACTAAAGCGACCAATAGGCAAAGTGTCAATACGGGCAAAAACAATATGGACAAAAATAATCTAGCTACGCCTAATTATACGCCGCAGCTCAAAGCCTTTTGCGAGGTTATAGAGTCACGCCGGTCTGTGCGACGCTTTACGGACACCCCTATTCCTGATGATGTGCTCGCAGAATGCCTACGCCTAGCGATGCTAGCGCCGAACTCTAGTAACTTGCAGCCGTGGGAGTTTTATGTCATTGATAGCGCAGATAATCGCAAGCGTGCTATCAAAAACTGTATGAATCAAAACGCAGCAAAGACATCTGCGCGCCTAATCGCCGTTGTCGCACGTACTGATATTTGGCATGACCATGCTCAGCAAGTTTTGCGTGAATACCCTGATAAACCTGTCCCAAAAAAGGTCAAAGACAACTATACCAAAGTCGTAGCAGCAGATTTTTTGCGTGGCCCTGTAAATGCAATATCTGTCGTTAAATGGGGCGCGACTCAAGTAGCTAGACGCCTCAAAGGCCCTATAAAATCTCCTTATTACACTTTTGAAGACGTCAAAAACTGGGCGACCAACAATACCGCTTTGGCTGCCGAAAATTTAATGCTCGCCTTACGAGCTCATGGGTTTGATAGCTGTCCTATGGGCGGATTTGATGAGCCTGCGATGAAAAAGCTGCTTGGGCTTGGCGACGATCACCATGTTGTCATGATGATTGGTGCCGGCGAGCGCGCTGACAATGGTGTTTATAATACTCAGTTTCGTTTCGACCAAGACCAGTTTGTACATTATGTTTAGTTTTTAGCGTCTCAATTATTAAGTTGTTGTTTAATGTCACTATTTTAATGTCACTATTTCAATGTCACTATAAAGTTACTTTCTTAATAAAGTTATGTTCTCAATGTTGCACGACCCTCTTGTCCCGTCTATTAAGGATTGTTATGACCCACTCTCAAACACCTACCTTTGATACTTTTAAAGGTTTATTCAACGAAACTGAATTTGTTTATCGTCACCTAGGCTCTAACGATACCAAACAAGCAGCTATGTTAAGCGCCATTGGCTATGAGGATATGGTAAGCTTTATCAATGATACGGTCCCTGAGCCAGTACGCATACATAAAGCATTAGACTTACCGCTTGCAATGAGTGAGCATGCCGCCCTTGCCAAACTACGTGCCATGGCTGATAACATTACCGTTAATAAAAGCTATATCGGTCAAGGATACTCGCCTGTCCGTATGCCCGCCGTTATTCAGCGTAACGTGCTTGAAAACCCAGGTTGGTATACCGCTTATACGCCTTATCAAGCTGAAATTGCCCAAGGTCGTCTAGAAGCTTTGCTTAACTTTCAACAAGTCTGTATTGATCTGACTGGACTTGAGCTTGCTGGTGCTTCACTGCTTGACGAAGCGACTGCCGCGGCAGAAGCAATGGCGATGTCAAAGCGCATGAGCAAAAGCAAATCAGACCAATTTTTCGTTGATGAACGTATTTATCCACAAACGCTAGACGTGATTCGTACCCGTGCCAAGTATTTTGGTTGGGAGGTGATCGTTGGCGACTTTGAACTGGCAAAATCTGGTGATTACTTTGGTGCGCTATTTCAGTATGTTGGTAAAGAAGGCGACGTTAAAGATTTAACGGACGTTATCAGTGCCGTTAAGAAAAACAAAACCTACACGTCAGTGGTCAGCGATATCATGAGCTTGGTGCTATTAAAGTCACCTGCTGATATGGGTGCAGATCTTGCACTCGGCAGTACGCAGCGCTTTGGTATTCCGATGGGCTTTGGTGGTCCACATGCCGCCTACTTTGCTTTTTCTGATAAAGCAAAACGTTCGGCTCCTGGTCGTATAATTGGGGTCTCAAAAGATTCGCAAGGCAACACCGCCCTACGCATGGCGCTACAAACTCGTGAGCAGCATATCCGCCGCGAAAAAGCCAACTCAAACATTTGTACCTCACAAGTATTGCTGGCCAATCTCGCTGGCATGTATGCCGTCTATCATGGCCCAAGCGGTGTCAAGCGCATTGCCACTCGTATTCATGCGTTTGCGACTGCCTTTGCCGATGTTATTAAAAACGAAGATGATAGTAATTTGAACGTGGTACATGATCAGTTCTTTGATACCGTCGTCGTTGACTGTGGTACAGAGAAGATGGCAACTCAAATCTTTGAAAATGCAGACAATGTCGGTTATAACTTGTGGCGGATAAGCGACAGTAAATTGGGTGTGTCATTTAGTGAAGTGAGTGACGAAAAAGACTTTAATGTCTTGACTCAACTGTTCGTGAGTAAGTCACATGATCTACCTAAAGCCGCCACTGTATCTTTAGATGCCGCCCATTTGCGTACGGACGATATCTTGACGCATCCTGTCTTTAACTCGCATCATACCGAACATGAAATGCTACGTTATTTAAAGTCGCTTGAAGATAAAGATCTGGCGATGAACCGCAGTATGATTCCACTTGGTAGCTGTACGATGAAGCTAAACGCTACTAGTGAGATGCTACCTATCACTTGGCCTGAATTTGCAAACGTGCATCCGTTTGCACCGCGTGCTCAAGTAAGCGGCTATATCGATATGATCGATAGCTTACAAGAGCAGCTAAAAGCTATTACAGGCTTCGATGATGTGTCTATGCAGCCCAACTCTGGCGCATCAGGTGAGTATGCAGGCCTGCTGGCAATCCGCCGCTATCATGAGTCACTGGGTGAAACAGATCGTGATGTCTGCCTTATTCCTCAGTCGGCGCACGGTACTAACCCAGCCACAGCAATGATGATGGGCATGAAAGTCGTTGTAGTCAGGACTGATGATAACGGTAACGTCGATATCGATGATCTCACGGCTAAGTGTGAAGAGCATAGCAAAAACCTTGGTGCGTTGATGATTACTTATCCATCGACGCATGGCGTGTTTGAAGAAGGCATCCGTAAAATCTGTGATTTGATTCATGAGCATGGTGGTCAAGTCTATATGGACGGCGCTAACATGAACGCGCAGGTTGGTATCATGCAGCCTGCTGACGTTGGTGCAGACGTACTACATATGAACTTACATAAAACCTTCTGTATTCCACATGGCGGCGGCGGTCCTGGCATGGGTCCTATCGGTATGCAGGCGCATTTAGCCCCCTTTATGGCAAACCATACGATTAGTCCAGTACATAACGCGCAAAAAGACTGTTCAGCAGTATCGGCAGCGCCGTATGGTTCAGCGAGCATTTTACCAATCTCGTGGATGTATATCGCAATGATGGGCCGAGATGGTTTGCTTGAAGCGACCAATCTTGCGCTACTAAATGCCAACTATGTTGCCTTTCAGCTAAAAGACCACTACCCTGTTCTGTATACAGGTAAAAATGGTCAAGTCGCGCACGAATGTATTATTGATATTCGTCCGCTAAAAGAAGAGACAGGCATCAGTGAGAGCGATATTGCTAAACGCTTGATGGATTATGGCTTCCATGCGCCGACGATGAGTTTCCCAGTCTCGGGTACGTTGATGATTGAGCCTACAGAGTCTGAATCTATTGAGGAGCTAGATCGTTTTATTAGCGCCTTAAAATCTATCAAAGCTGAAGCAATGAAAGTTAAAGCGGGCGAAGACAACTGGACACTAGAAGACAATCCACTTGTGAATGCACCGCATACTGCCTCTATGATTACAGATAGCGAATGGACACATCCATACAGCCGTGATACTGCTGCATTCCCACTGCCTTATGTCCGTGCTCACAAGTTCTGGCCAAGTGTAGGACGCGTCGATGATGCTTATGGTGATAAGAACTTGATGTGTTCTTGCCCAAGTATTGAAAATTACATGTAGTATTTGATAACAAACAGTCCTCTTAATATATTACTTTATATAAAAACAAACCTCCAAGTCAGTAGCTGATTTGGAGGTTTTTATTTTATCTATAAATTGTCAACGTTTTTTGCTGTTGCTTAGGCCTAACCACCCAACCAACCTTTATCTAAACCACATTCTACCCAGCTCACTTTTACCTGATCTGTAATGTTAGGATTAGGATAAGTAAATGCCCCGCCACCAAGATAAAGCTCATCGCCAATCTTATAGGATTTTCCTTCAAAAAGTAGAGTCTCTTTATCTACATCCCACGAAAATGAGGTATCCGCTAATACCAATAAATAGGTATTGTCTTTCGTCGTTAGCTCTTTACTATCCCTAGTCAAAGCAAGACAGTTATTAACAACAGTTAAATATCCAGATACCATAGCTGTAAATCGACCGTGATATTTAGTTGGTGACCAAGTAGCAATTTGTAGAGGTGACTCAACTACTAATGGTTGGCTCACTATTGGTACGCTTGCCAGAACAGACACAGGCTTTTCTAACTTTTGACTAACGCACCCTGATAGCGATAGAACCGCGGATACTAAGAAAAGACACCCTAGATAATTTGACAACCTTTACCCCTAAAGAGTTAATATAAAAGCACCTATCTGTTCGCTTATTTTAATAAACAAGCGTAGATAATAAATATTATGATATTACTGATTTGGACACTGTAATGACACAAAAATATATGCAACAAGAAGCACCTAAACAAAAGAACCGCGTCATACTGATACATGGCCTACATCAAACTGCATGGATTATGCGCCCACTCGCGAAACGCTTACAAGCAGCCGGCTTTGATACTCATCAATACGCCTATCGTAGTATGCGTGATGGCATCAAAACCAATAGCGCCCGCCTAAATGACTGGCTAGAAAACCATCATCATCCAGACCAACCGATAGATTTGGTCGGACATAGTTTAGGCGGGTTAATTATTCGTGATTTTGTGTATCATTATCCAAAGTGGCAGATTGGGCGCTGCGTAACTTTGGGAACGCCGCATAACGGTAGCATTTGTGCCGATTATATTTGGCGCTTGACCCCTGCGGTGGTGGGTCGCTCCTATGTTGACGCGTTAGATGGGACGGTTGCGCCGTTGCCAGCGCACGTTACCTTGGGCGTGATTGCTGGCAATCGCCCTTACGGTTTGGGACAGCTATTTTTGCAATATCATAACCGAAAACTGCGTACAGCAGACCAAACGCCACTTAAAGAAAAGCGTGCACACGATGGCACAGTATATGTGGAAGAAACTAAAATGGACGCTGCTACTGATCACATTGTGATGCCCGTTTCACATACAGGCATGTTAGTTGATAAGTTAGTAGCGGCGCAAACCCAATATTTTTTACAGTATGGAAAGTTTAAACGTTAGTATGTTTGAGCGTTTAATTTCTGTTAACATTTAAGCGCTACTAAAACTTAAAGTCTATGAAATAGTAATACCCATACCCTGCTGTAACTCCGCTTTATGTGCTTCAATGACTGGAATCAAGGTTTGCATCACCCACTCATTACGCCAACCCTTTAAACCTTGTGGTAATTCAGCTAAGTCCTTATTATAGGCAATGACTTCATATAACTGACTCAGCCATTTTTTGCGCATCAGCACATTGGCGGGCACGCCAATTTTTTCTGCTTGTGCCTCTATGGTTTGTTGAACAGCTTTTGACAGTACTTTATTCTTAGAGCGATAAGGCGGAGGCAAAAGATCTGGATGCTCAGCAGGGTGGAGATTTTTTGCCTCTTTGATAACCTTGAGCAGCTCTTCGCCATAGAGTCTGAGCATACTGCGGTGCATGGTTGTTTTGTGGGCAAGCTCACGCATATTGGTTGGCTTTTCGGTAATTATCTCGCGCACAGCTTGTTTTTTGATTACAAAGGTACGCGGCTGATTGGTCGCGCGCGCCAACTGCTCGCGCCAAGTTGCAACCGCTTGCAGTATCGCCATTTGCTGCGAATTATAGCGATAATCTGCCATCGTCAGGTACATGTCATCATCTGCCACATGCTGCGCCTGATATAACTCATAAGCATACAGCTGACAATCTGCCCATACATAGTCAAATAGACCCTGCTTTTTTAGCTCGTATTCAAGGCTTAAATATAGCGCGGGCAAAAAGCGTACATCATCAATTGCGTATTGCTCTTGCTCATCTGACAGTGGACGCTGAAGCCAATCAGACTGACTTTGTTCTTTATCAATATGCATATCCAACTGATCATCAAGTGCTTGCTGATAGCCCATTTGTAGCTGACCTGTCAAATAGGACAAAGCAATCTGCGTATCAAAAATATTGGTCAATGGAGGGCAGCCAGAGAGTAGATAAAAAATGCCTAAATCTTCTCCACACGCATGCCAAATCGCCACCTCAACGTCGCCTAGTGCCTGCCATAATTTAGCTAATTGTAACTGCGGCGCATCTAGTAAATAAATGTGATTGCCTGTATTCAGCTGCACAAGAGCCAGACGTGGATAGTAAGTATCACGCTTAATAAACTCAGTATCTAAAGCGACCCGTCCGCAAACTTCCAAGGCCTTGATAACCTGCGCCAGCTGCTCTTGCTTACGTACCCAAGTGACCGACGCTGCCTCTGCTATGTCCAGCAGTGCATCAATATCGGGCTTAGCAGGCACTGCTGCTAAATTGTTAGTAGTACCGATCTGGCTCTCATCAACGCCGACAATTGAGTGAGAGGACGAAGTACTATCTTGAGCATAGTAAGTTTGAGAAGCATGGGCTTGAGAAGTTGAATTTACAGCGCTAAGGTCAGACACGGGCAGATACCTGCATAAATAAAAAAAGAAAGCGCTAACCATAGCGCTTAGAGATAGGATAAACAAACGATTATATCAAATCAGCATACTGATTGAGAGATATGCGTTATTGTATTATAAAAAAGAGCGATTTTGCATAGCTTGGCCAAGGGTCATACTATCAAGATACTCAAGCTCGCCGCCCATCGGTACACCTTGTGCTAAGCGCGTAACTTTGTTGACATGACGACTGACCGCTTCGCTGATAAAATGCGCCGTCGTTTGACCTTCAACGGTAGTACCCGTTGCCAGTATCAGCTCCTCAATCGGCTCTTGTTTAACACGCCATACCAACTGATCAATATTTAAATCATCAGCGCTGATACCATCAATCGGTGATAGATGCCCGCCTAAGACAAAATAGCGTCCTCGGTAGCCTGCTGTCTGCTCAATTGCCATAACGTCAGCAGCGGTCTCAACCACACATAGTAAGCCATCATCACGTCTTGGGTCTTGACACAGCGGGCAAACTGCCTCATCACTGAAGCTGTGACAGCGCTGACATTCCACGATCTCCCGCATAGCCTCATCAAGCGCTTGAGCGAGCGCCATACCTTGCGGGCGTTTTTTGGTGAGCAGATGTAAGGCCATACGTTGGGCGCTCTTTTGACCGACACCTGGCAAAATACGCAGCTGTTTAACCAGCTGATCAAATTTAGCTGTAAGCAAAGTTGCTTCCTTTATCTATAAAGCGTAGCTATAAAAATGGGGTCGTATCCTGTAGATAACAACCCCATTTTTATGTTCAATCTGCAGTATTTACGGCAAATCGACGCTTAAAACAAACCTTGCATACCTGGTGGTAGACCCATACCTGAGGTCGCGCCAGCCATGGTCTCTTCATATAGCTCATCTGCTTGACGCACCGCATCATTGATAGCCGCAGCAATCAAGTCTTCAATCATGTCAGGCTCATCTTCCAATAAGCTTGGATCGATGGTCAGACGCTTGACCACATGGCGACCTGTCATAGTGACTTTTACTAGGCCACTACCCGCTTCTGCCTGCACCTCTTTATTAGCCAGCTCTTTTTTAGCATTTTCGACATTGGCTTCGACTTTTTTTTGCATTGTCTGTGCTTGTTGCATCAGTGCTTGGATGTTCATAATTGCCTCTTTTTTTTATCATAATGAATAGTGATTAATAACGTAAAGTGAATGCGTTGGTGATGATTATACCGTCATCTTTATAAACTGTCTAAACCACGCGCCAAATCTTTGATAATATCTTCCACATCTTCTAAACCCACTGACAGACGGATAAGGCTATCTTCGACGCCAGCCTCGGCACGCGCCTCAGGGGAGAGCCTAAAATGCGTCGTGGTAGCAGGGTGAGTAATCGTGGTTTTGGCATCGCCCAAGTTGTTGGTGATAGAAACCATTTGCGTTGAATCGATCACATGCCAAGCAGCGACCTTGGCATTAAAACCATGTGAATCACCGCTATCAGAAGGTTTCACTTCAAAGCCCATGATAGCACCGTAGCCATCTTTCATGTGATGTTGGCGCTTGGTCAGCTCATGAGACGGATGGTCAGAGAGCCCTGAGAAATGTACTTTACTGACATTAGGATGACGAACCAAAAACTCTGCCACTTGGTTGGCATTGGCACAGTGGGCTTGCATGCGTAATTTAAGCGTCTCAAGTCCTTTAGTAAAGACCCACGCATTAAACGGACTCATACTGATACCACCTGAGCGCACCACTGTAAACGCTTCTTGCATGAGCTTATCACTACCAACCAGCGCACCGCCCAATACTCGACCCTGCCCGTCCAAATATTTGGTCGCAGAATGAATCACCACATCTGCACCCAACTCTAATGGGCGCTGTAGCGCGGGCGTAGCAAAGCAGTTATCAACGACCAGCAAGATATCGTTCGCTTTACATAACTCGCTTAAATAACCAATATCGCATATCTGCGCCAAAGGGTTGCTTGGACTTTCGCAATAAATCACTTTGGTATTTGACTGTACGGCACTTGCCCACGCCTCATTATCGAAGCAATCAACGTAGCTGACCTCAACGCCGAACTTAGCCATATAATTATCAAATAGTCCAATTGATGAGCCAAATAATTGGTTGGCCGCCAGCAGATGATCGCCCGCCTTTAGATAGGCCAAGCACATGGTTAAAATAGCGCCCATGCCTGATGCGGTAGCAACGGCGCGTTCGCCATTTTCAAGCGCGGCAAGGCGGCGCTCAAAGGTGCGCACACTAGGGTTGGTATGACGCGAATAAACATTGCCAGTCTTGGTACCATCGAAATGCGCAGCCGCGTCGCTTGCTGAGGTATAAACATAGGAGCTGGTCGTAAAGATGGGTTCGGAATGTTCGCCCTCATCGGTACGATGTTGTCCTGCCCGCACTGCAATGGTTTGCATACCGTAATCTAGACCTAAATCCAAAGCATCGTTACGCCAGTTTGGATCTAATTCATTCAAGCTGCTCTCATCCTTTGTTTGCGTCTGACTCATAAATTTTCCGTTACTGGGGTTAGCATTAAAATCATTTCTAGCATTGGAGAAAATGCTGTTATTTTTTATCATTGATTCTAAATGAGACGGTTTAACCGCTCTATTTAACTTATTCGCGTAACTTACCTATTCAATCTAAAGGTTCCATCTATTTATAATGAATAGAAATCACTCGATGTTCAAGATCAATTTTCTCAAATCTCTATAGTGATATTTTAAGATGGGGTTTATCATATCATGTCATCTTATGTCAGGCACGCACTCCGTCTTGTTTTTATTATTGTGCTTTATTTTGTCAAGTTAATATATCTACATAAGTAGATAGATACTTGCCAGGATTCAGCTACTGCTTATAAAATATTTAGACTGCTAAATCAATGATTATTGTCAAGATACTCTGGTCTCCATGCTCAATTTTGATCATAAAATTGAGTGAAACTCATAGTAACAAACTAAGTGCATTGCTAAGAAAAATAACGTATTTTTGATAGGCAGATATTGTTACACCTGTTAAGCTTAGCGGCGATTTAATTTACGCTTTGAGCATTGTTATTATATGTTTTATAATCAATACTGTTATTATTTTTAATAAACTTATGTAGGCTTTTTAAGGTTATTGAGGCAGATCCGTTATGTCAATGTTAAGTATAGAGCCGAGTAGCTTGTCGCTGAGTCTGACACTCGGATTAACTTTAGGGCTAAGTGCTTGCCAAAGTCTACCAAAACAGCCACATTTATCAGAAAGCCAAGCATTATCAGCTCGCGTTAATGCTTTGTACCAAGAAAATAGTGTCTCAGGCGATCAAAGTAACAAAGCGCGTATCAATAATACTGATCTGGTGGCAGCCATCAGTGAACAAAACAATATTCACCCTGAATTATCAGGTTATCATCCGATTGTCACCGGTGCAAATGCCTTTGCTTCACGCAGCATCTTAACTGACATGGCTACTCGCAACATTGACATACAATACTACATTTGGCATGACGATCAAGCAGGTCAGCTACTGCTAAAAGACTTATGGGAAGCTGCTGAGCGCGGTGTGATTGTACGCTTATTACTGGATGATTTTAATAACAACGCGCAATTTGATCAGCATTTATTGCGCTTTGCCAGTCACCCCAATATTGCAGTACGTATCATTAACCCCTTAATGCATCGTAAATTTCAAGCGTTAAACTTTGTCACCGGTTTGCCACGCATTAATCGGCGTATGCACAATAAAAGCATGACTTTTGACAAGCAAATCACCGTTATCGGTGGTCGCAATATTGGCAATGAATACCTTAGCAACGACCAAAACAGCCAATTTGCTGATTTAGATGTGTTGCTCATTGGCAAGGTGGTCGCAGACATTGACAATAGCTTTACCAGTTATTGGTCAGCGCCGATATCTTTTGATATCGAAACGCTGGTCACACTTGATAAAGGGACGACGAGTAATTTTTTAATTGGCTTAGATAAGCTTGATGAAGATGAAAAAAGTAACTCACGTAGTAGTTTGGCGATCTATAAAACGGCGGTCGAGGACTCTTCTATCGATGTTGATTTGGTCAATAAACGTGTCCCATTTCGATGGACGGACATGCAGTTTTTAAGCGACGATGTTGGTAAGTTAAAATAAAATAAAAAAAATAAATAGGAAATATGTCTTTAAGCATCATCCTGTTTACTAAGTAAAGCATCAAAAATTATGCATTATGGAAATGGCATTATGGCATAAAAGCATTATGGAAATGCCAGCTTCCCTGAGGT
>JARIAA010000095.1 GCA_029264635.1 Psychrobacter sp.
AAGACGAGATTGGCGCCAAAGAAATACTGGGCAATAATGAAGTCGTTAAAGTGTCCCTAGTTGGCGTCGGTATGCGTTCACACGCAGGTGTCGCAAGCCTTATGTTCCAAACGCTTGCTGAGAACAATATTAATATCCAGATGATATCAACCAGTGAAATCAAAGTATCCGTGCTTATCCAAGAGCAGTATTTAGAAAAAGCGGTCAAATCACTACATACTGCATTTGGCCTTGATCGTGAATATGGTGAAAGCAAAATTGCTGGTTTATAAGTATTAAGAGATAGACTTGCAATAATGACTCAACTTTAGTAGCACGATTTCATTTAATAGGGTCTTTATGACCCTATTCGTTTTAGTATAGTTGGTAAACTAATAAGCAAGTTACCTAGCAGTTTTGTTAAAAGCCGTGACAGTATCTATTATGCCACCTATAATAGGTGCTCATTTGGGCTAAATGAACTTACCTATTATCATCGCTTATTCTATTTGTCTTTATCTATAACCTAAAACAAAATGTATCATTTTGATATTTTGTTGCTAAGATATAGAGGACGTGAATCAGCGATGATTTGCAATTGAGATGTAACGTAATGAGTAATAATTTCTTAATGCGACATAAGGAGTGTGACGCATGCTAATTTTGACACGCCGTGTAGGCGAGACGCTAATGATCGGTGATGAGGTCAGTGTCACTGTCCTAGGCGTCAAAGGCAATCAGGTACGTATAGGCGTCAACGCACCTAAAGACATTGCTGTTCATCGTGAAGAGATCTATCAGCGTATTCAGCAAGAGCGCACCGTACAATCGCAAATGCAGCATCTTGAGCAAGGCAATTTTGCGCCTTCATTCGATGACGAAGACTATTTTAATCGTTAATTTAACCTGCTTTGAGGTCATTTACTTATGAGTATCCGCCAATCAGATATATCGGCTTTGCTTAATGGTTTGAACAAAAAAGCCATTGGATTCAACGATGTCATCAGCTTTATTGATGATTTTTATCGCTATGCACCTGCGCCCTTTGTTAATGGTTTGGTGCATAATGCTGCTGGCGAGAACGAAGGTAGTGCTAAAATTTTTGGTTTTGCTAAACATCATGGTTTAGATCAGCTGGATACGCTTAAGCTTTTTGGTGAGCATTATGAAAAAGTGAAAGCCACGCCAAACGGTACAGATCATGCCAATATACGTAATTTTCTGCATTGGGGCTGGCAAGGATTTTTGATGGAAAAAAATCCTCTTACTGTTCGCCCAACGGTAGACACGACCGCCTTGTAAATTATCGTACTTAGTCATAAGAAAAAGCCACCTTATCTAGATAGGGTGGCTTTTTTTATAATAGTTTTTATTTATATCAATACTATTTATACCAAAGCTATTTGTCTCGAAATTTAACAGGCTGAATCGCGCCCTTAGGATTGGGCATATTGGGATAATGATGCTCATGCTCCACGTCACATTCTGCTCCAATGATTGCTCCATCGTTTTTGATGGGTTTGTGAATGAATCCTGTACGTTCAGCAGGAGGGAGATGTTCATGCTCCCAAACCATCACCGCTTGCATACAGGTTTCACGCTGTTCAGCATTTAATTTGCGCCCATCAGGCCATTTACCAAGCTCAATAGCAGCGCGGAACTTATCGACCACCTCTGGGGTTAAACTCGCTAATATGGTTTGTTTATCCATTTTGTCTACTCTCCACGACTATTTTTAGATATGCTTATTCATCGTCTATAATATCATCATCGCCATCAAGACTAAATTCTTCAGAATGTACGTTCCAGTGCAACTTTGTACGGCAAGCCTCATAAAAGTCAAAACCTGGTGGATGCAATAAGGTCAGCTTATCAGGATGCTTACGGATATAGAGGCGCTGCTCCTGTTCTAAAGGCACACCCGCCTTGCCATCTGCACTAACCATCGGCTGTGTACGATTATCTTCATGAATACGAATGCAAATCTCACTGTTGCCACTCACCACAATGGGTCTACTTGATAACGTATGCGGGTGCATAGGTACCAGACAAATCGCATCCATACTCGGATGAATAATAGGACCACCGCCAGATAATGCATAGGCGGTTGAGCCTGTAGGCGTCGCTGCAATCAAACCATCACTATGCTGCCGATAAACATCTTGACCATCAATTTTCATCTGAAAATCAATCATATGTACCGATTTACCGGCATGCAATACCACATCATTCAGTGCCATGTCTTCGTGAATAATAGTGCGACCTTCACGTATCTCCATGGTCAATAAAAACCTGTGATCCAGCTGATAATCGCCCATCAGTACTTGACGTAATTTAAATCCCACTTCATCAGGCTTTACATCAGCCAAGAACCCAAGACGGCCACGGTTGACGCCTAAGACAGGTACACGATAACGTGCCAGTGCTTCAGCGGCATGCAATATAGAACCATCACCACCCACTACGATGACCAAGTCACAAATCTCACCCAGTAAACTACGCTTAACAATTTTGACTTTTTCTATTTCAGATAAGTCTAAAGTGGGAAGATTGGAGGTCTGCAAGTCCATGATTAGCGTCAGACCCATCTCATTTACAGTTTGTGCAATCTGGATAAGGCTCTGGGTGACGCTACGTTTCCCTGCACGGCCCATAAGACCAATACGTCTAAAAGCAGGGTTCTTGATGGCGTAAAACAGCTCTGATTCATGTAAGTGCGGCAATCTGGCTGACTGCGCTGAGTTTTCCATAAAACGACTCGGTATAACTAAAAAGGACTGGGCAATGATAGCGATAAATGAAGGCTTAAACCAGCATGTTTTAGCAATGATCATTGTTAACTGTGATAATCGACCCCATATAATAATCATTATAAGTATATGTGTAGTTTTTAACATATGCGTTTGGCTACTAAATATCACTATATCGTATTGCTCCCTATATGCAGCCCAATAAGCGATTTCATAGTTTCTTTGGATGGCGGCGACGTTAAGAAAACGTGGTCACGCAAACACAGTTGACAATAATAGCGGTTTTGCTAAAGTAGCTGACATCTAGATCATTTATATTTTATTAAGGATACATGTATGGCCAATCCTATTGTCAGTCGCGCAGAACTCGCCGTTGGCGGTGCTCCGATGACTATTAAAGGTGTGATACAAAAGACCAGTTTGCTACTTGGACTATCGGCTATCACTGGTGTGGGATTTTTCTTTTATGCACTGATGGCTGGTCTATCACAAGGTTTTATTACAATGGCGGCATTTGGTAGTATGTTTGCTGCTTTTGGTCTTGCTATTTTTATCACTTTTAAACCTCAAAAAGCTAAAACCTTTGCGGTACCTTATGCCATATTGGAAGGTATATTTTTAGGTGGTATCTCGTTATTTTTTATGCGTATGTACCCAAGTGTACCTGTCACTGCAATGTGTGCAACTTTTGTCACTGCTGCAGTGATGTTAGGACTATATCGCTCAGGTCTTGTTAAGGTGACGGCAAAATTTCGTTCAGTCGTAACCTCAGCGTTGGTTGCCATTATGCTCGTTTACGTCGCTCAGTGGATACTATCACTAGCGTTCGGCTCAAGCTTACCATTCTTATTTGAAGGCGGTACTATTGCTATCGGCTTTAGTCTATTTGTAATTCTTATTGCTTCTTTTACGCTGTTATTAGACTTTGATAATATTGAGCGCGGTGTTGCGGCAGGCGTTTCTGAAGATTACGAATGGTTGTTTAGCATTGGCATACTTGCAACGCTAGTGTGGATGTATATCGAATTTATGCGTCTGCTAAGCTATCTACAAGACTAAGCTATCACGTATTAACCGTTAAAATAAAAAACCGTCTTTAATAATAAAGGCGGTTTTTTTATGCATAAAACTAAATACCAGTTTAAACTAAGCCCGTTTTAAACGCAGTGCATTAAGTACGACAAATAATGAGCTCAACGACATACCAATGGCAGCAAGCCAAGGCGGCACGTACCCTAAAGCTGCGGGTATTAACACACTGCCATTATAAATCAGCGCCCAGCGAAAGTTTTGTTTAATAATGCGCTCGGTTTTATTAGCAATGCGTTTAGCAGCCGTAATGGCTTCGATCTGCCCGTTTAAGATAATGCTATCGCTTGATACTTGTGCCAAGTCCGCAGCGCCAGCAATCGAAGTCGAGACATCTGCTGCAGCCAATACAGGGGCATCGTTGATACCATCACCCACCATAAGTACTACTGCGCCTTTTGCTTGCAATGTTTGAATATGATTGACTTTATCGGTTGGCGACAGGCCATTATAGGCGGACTGCATTCCTAAACTCTCAGCCATCATTAGCGCCTGCGGACTTGGATCACCCGTTAGCATGACTGATTCGATATGTAGCGCTTTGAGCGTATCTAGCATTGGTTTGGCGCTGTCACGTACTTTATCATTAAAGTAAAAACAGGCTAGCGCTTGCCAGAGAGTCGAGCTATTTTGTTGACACGATAACACCACCGCTGAGCTGGCACGATGAGAAACTAAATCAACGGTAACCTCGTTATGCGCACAGGCACCCTCATTTTCTTTATCTAAAGCAAAATCTATATGACCAATTCGATATAACACGCCATCAATCACGGCTTCTACGCCGCCTGCTGGATAGTACTGCAACGCCTGAGTAGACGGTAGATGCAACTGATAAGCAGCCGTGAGCAGCGCATGGGCAATTGGATGACGACTGCCTACCTCCAAAGCCGCTGCAATGGCTAATAAAGCGTCTGTTTGTGCATCTGGTTTTAAATCATCAGTTTTATTTGGATTTGTCGGGTCTAATAACTCGATATTTAATAAGTTTGGCTTGCCGTAAGTGAGTGTGCCGGTTTTATCAAAAGCTACATGGGTGATTTCTGCTAATGTTTGTAGCGTATGTCCGCGCGTCGTCAAAAAGCCATAGCTTGCTAAGCGATTGGTCGCCACTGTTAGCGCAATTGGTGTCGCTAAAGACAGCGCACAAGGGCACGTCGCCACTAGTACTGCAACCGTTGCCCAAATTGCTTGGCTTGGATCGACAATGTACCAGCCGACAAATACCAATACTGATAATACCAAAATGCGCGCGACAAACCAACGTGCCAGCTTATCCGCTTGCTGTGCAAGCTTCGGCTTCTCGCTCATAGCGCGGTTCATCAGCCTATCAATCAGACCTATCTGGCTATCTTCTGGCAATGCTGTAACCAGCATCTCAAACGGCTGACTGTCGTTTTGTGCCCCGCCGACAATATAATCGCCTTGGGCTTTGATAATCAAATCGCCCTCACCAGTCAACAGGCTTTGCGAAACCGTAGCGGTTGGACTAAGCAAAATACCATCACTAATAATCTCAGAACCTGCTTCAACCATGATGATATCGCCCACTTGTAAACTATGAGCGGTCACCATCTTTTTTTCTTCCAGTAAGTGTTCTGATTTTGCTAAGCCTGCTGAGTTATGATTTGATTGCTGCCAATCTTGAGCGATTTGGGACGTCAACTGCTGGACATTGGTATCCATACTCTGCATAAAGTTGGGCATCGATTTTAATACAGTATTTGTGCCATTTGCCGCTAAATTACTACTTGGATTGGTCGCTTGTTCAGCGCCATTATCAGGAAGGGTTTCATCAAGCGCATTTTGCGCTAGCTGCTGCAAGATTCGCCCAGCTGCCTCTTTATTTTCAGCAATTTTTTGTACCAATACAGGCTCGACTACTACTAAGTCATTAGCCATCGTAGCCGCTTTTAAACGAGCATTATGTTCAATATAACGCCCTGCTAATAAGAAGAAAATAAACATACTGACCGAGTCATAGTATGTCTCTCCTTGCCCAGTAATAGTGGCATAGAGACTGGCAAAAAAGGTCACAATTAAAGCAATGCTGACGGGCACATCCATATTTACTTGACGGGCACGAATCGCTGACCATGCTGAGGTAAAAAATGGAATGCCTGCATAAAAGAACACAGGCGTACTAACAAATAACGACACCCAGCGCAGAAAATCACGCTGGAATATCAGCATATCGCTATACTCACCGAAATAGATGGCAACGGCATACATCATCGCCTGCATGGAACCGAGCGCTGCAATACCAAGCCTGATAAGCATCTGGTTGTTATGACGCGCTAGCATCGCCTCATGCGTATCTTGCCGATAAGGTTTTGCTTCATAACCGATCTCATTGATGACGCCCAAAATGCGGCTAATCGGCAGTTTACTCTCGTCCCAAATGACCCGCATACGCTGATTGGTCAAGTTGACCTGACATTGACTGATGCCATCTAACTCATCGAGTCGCGACTCGATCAGCCAAGTACAGGCAGCGCAGCGCAGATTATTGACAGACAACTCCGCAACTGACATGCCATCTTGCGCATAGACAAACTGAGACTTAATCTCGTCATGATCGTAAGCTTCGAGGCGAGTCATTTGAGTTGGCAAGCTTGCCGTGCGATTAATCTCTGAGCGATCTAGGTAATACTGCTCAAGACCAGCCTCAACGATACTTTGTGCAGCGAGCTGACAGCCCATACAGCACATTTCACGCAACTGACCTAATATGTTGGCATAAAACGGCGGCTCTGGTACTGGATCCCCGCAGTGAAAACAGTGACCAGCAAGCGGTAATACCAAACCTTCGGTAATAGAATAATCTTCATGAGATGAGATTGCTGACGAGGCACTAGACATAGGCGCGATTACTTCCTTTAGACACACAGGCTTATAGCAAGTTTACTATAAAAACAATACAACGTGACTGGGATGAATGTTTCGTCGCCTCTGTGATAGCAGCAAGCGAGGAAAATTTATACCAGTCGCATATATCTATTAACGTGGCAATTTTATCTCGAGTTGACTATAGCGTGTTGCATAAACATTGCTTAAATTAAACTGCGTTTAAACCTAACAATAACATAGCAACTATCGGCAAAATAATAGCTGATAATCCACACAAAAATCACTGTTTTAGGAATGAGAGATTGTTATTGTATATGGCACTAACTGAGCAAATTAAAAGTCAAATACACTTTAATGATATGATGCCATCTAATAAATTTATTTAGTATACACAACTTAGGCTCAACACAATTCAATGACTGGGTTTGTGATGATAGATTGAAAATTTTGTCAATTTGAGTCATTATGAGTCAGTTTTTTTATGTTAAAACGGTGCAACATCAGTGCAAAAATCCCGATCTACTCTATCTCAGCTTCCCAGCTCTACTATAAACACCTTACCTTCGCAGCAGCGCGGTATTGTATTTAGTAGTCTCCTATTGATTATTGTCATCGTTGGCATGGTATTACTGGCACTATATTTGGTCAAGCTTGATCGCACCATTACCAATAAGTTTGAAGGTAAGCGCTGGGATATTCCTGCCAAAGTTTATTCGCAGCCACTTGAGCTATATCAAGGGGCTACTGTCGATAATGACACGATGAAAAAATGGCTTGAGCTGCTTAATTACCAAAGCAATAAAGCTTATGACCGCACTGGTACTTATCATAAAGCAGGCAACACCTACTTCATCCATACGCGCGGCTTTACTTAGCGCTAATGATGTGGACAAAGAACAAGTTATCAAAATGACGATTGCCAATAATAAAATTGAGGCCGTTCAGAGTACAATACCTGCCAAAACAGGGATTATTCGTCTTGAACCAGTCAACATCGGTGGTATTTATCCAGATAGCAATGAAGACCGTATGGTTGTCTCTTTAGATCAAGTACCGCAGCCGCTCATTGATGCGCTGATTGCCACAGAAGATCGGGGTTTTTATGAACATAAAGGGGTATCTATACGCGGTATCGCACGTGCTGTATTAAATAATTTCTCAGGTGGCTCAATGCAAGGCGGCTCGACCATCACCCAGCAGTTGATCAAAAACTTCTATCTAAACTCTGATCGTACGCTTAAACGCAAAGCCAACGAAGCTTTGATGGCTGTGTTACTTGAGCTTCATTATAGTAAAGATGAGATTTTACAAACGTATTTGAATGAGATTTATTTGGGCCAAAATGGCAACCGCTCAATCAATGGTTTTGGCTTAGCGGCGCAGTTTTATTTTGATCAACCTCTCAATGAGCTGCGTTTAGACCAACAGGCGCTGCTAGTAGGTATGGCAAAGGGTCCAAGTGTTTATAACCCGCGTCGCCATCCCAATGATTCTAAAGCCCGCCGTAATGTCGTATTGAGCAACATGTTGGCAATGGGTAGCATTAGTCAAGAGGACTATGATAAAGCACTAGAAAAACCGCTTGGCGTTGTTGATAAACCTGTTGAAGGCAAAAGTCAGTTTCCAGACTTTTTGGATATCGTTAAACGTGAGCTCAATGACGTCTATTACTCTGATGACCTTAAAAACGAAGGTCTGACTATTATTAGTACGCTGGACCCTATTGCTCAATTAGCAGCCGATAAAGCCGTTGAGACAAAACTTGGTGAGCTGCGCCGCAATAGCAGTAAGACCAAAGATCTGCAAGGCGCGTTGGTTAGCGCGAATCCTGAAACAGGCGAGCTGGTCTCAGTAGTAGGTAGCGGTAGTGAGTTTACTGGGTTCAACCGTGCGGTCGATGCTAAGCGTCAGGTCGGTTCATTGTTAAAACCCATTATCTATATGACAGCGCTTGAAAGTGGTCGCTATAATCTGGCAAGCTCCGTTGATGACTCACCAATTACAGTAAACCTTGGTGACGGTACGAAATGGAATCCTAAAAACTACGATGGTCGTGATCATGGCTATGTACCCTTTTCCACTGCGCTTTCTCAATCTTATAACCATAGTGCAGTACGCTTAGGGATGGAGTTTGGTGTTGATACGTTTGCCAAACAGCTGCGCCGCTTAGGGGTTGAAGAAAAAATTCCTACTTACCCCTCGGTCTTGTTAGGCTCAGTAAACTTAAGCCCCATGGATATGCTTGGCGTCTATCAAGTTTTTGCTACTGGTGGTTTTCGCACTCCTATCCATAGTATTCGTACTGTGATTGATGATCGTGGGCGTATCTTGCAGCGTACGGGACTTAATACACAGCGCAGCATTCCGCCTGAAACCAACTTCTTAACTAACTACGCCTTACAGCAAGTAGTGTCAAACGGTACGGCTAAACGTGCTCAGTCACTGGGTAGCAATTTGAATTTAGCTGGTAAGACAGGTACGACTAACGATTATCGTGATGCTTGGTTTGCAGGCTACAGTGGTAACTATGTGAGCGTCGTCTGGGTAGGTCGCGATGATAATAAACCTATTGGTCTTAGCGGTGGTACGGGTGCGCTGCCAGTATGGATTGATTATATGAAGCGTCTCAAGTTGACACCTGTATCTATGCCAGAGCCTGAAGGGATTGAATGGTTGTGGCTTGAGAACAACTCTGGCAAGCTGTCGAATGAGCGCTGCAACTCTGCACGTTATCTGCCAGTCATGTCGGCACATCTACCAGAAGAAGCGAGTAGCTGCGCCCTTTCTTTATATCAGCAAGATCAAGCACGCGAGCAGATGGAGTGGCAAGATGAGCAAGGATTAATGAACCAGCAGCGTCAGCGTGAAGGGTTAGACATACCTAATAGTGAAGTCATCAACCCAGATGAAGCAGGAACTGAAGGTAGTGACAACCAAAGACGGAGTGATACTTGGTATGATCGAGCCCTTGAGTGGTTCTGATCAATTGAATTATCCGTTCATACTGTTATTTGAGCTTATACACAACAAGGGGTTTGACATGGCAGTACCGATACAACAGCATGATTTGACGTTAATAATGAGAGAAAGCTCAAAATATATGAGAGCGTTACTCATTGGTAGTGCTCTTGTCAGTGCCTTAACGTTAACGGCTTGTCAAACTGCCCCTTCCAATCAAACTGTCTCTTCTAGTAATACAAGTACGATAACAAGCTCAGCGCCTGTTACTCAAACACCTAAGAGCGACCGTAACCAGCGTAATAATGCCAGCAAGCGAGATGGCTACCCTAGTGAGACACCAGCTACTGATACTATCACGATGCCTGTATATCCATCTTCCTCCGAGATGCAAACAATGCCCAGCTCTGAGGGCAATGTCGGTTCAACTAATCCTTTGACGCGGCAGACACCTGTTAGACAGCAGCCAGAAGTTATATTTAATGAGCCAGTCTATACGCCTCCACGTGAGGATTATAGGATAACCCAGCCATCAAACGCGCCGTCACATAGCGATCTCTTGGAGCAGGCTCGTCAAAACTCTCAGCAGCAAAGCCGTACCCCTACTAACGATCAAAGTAACTTACCGGCCTTTCGCAGTCTGATGCAAACAGGTACTAGTCAGCTAAAAGCGGGGAACTTGACTGCCGCTGAAAATAGCTTTACGCGCGCTCAACGTTTAGCACCAAGGTCTTCTGCGGTATATTTTTATTTGTCGCAAGTGGCTTTAAAGAAGAATCAACCTCGTAAAGCAGAAGCTATGGCACGTCGAGGTCTAACTGTATCACAAGATACCAGTAGCCGCCGTGCATTATGGCAGCTTATCTTAAGCTCAGGGCAACAGCAGAACAATCCTCGTGTCATTCAAGAAGCAAAACTTGCGCTCAAATAAATAAAAACTCATGATTTATTAACCATTTTCGTTAAGCTAAAAAGCGATGAGTTACTAACGCTCATCTTATCTCATTGATTCATTTAATCAAGGTTCATTTTATGGCATGGCAACAACTGCACTTACAGTGTGAAAAAGCAAACGTCGATCTTGCAGAGGCGCTTTTATTAGAAGCAGGCGCATTATCTATTGCCCTAGATGATGCAGGCGATCAGCCTTTATTTGAGCCATTACCTGGTGAGTCCCCTTTATGGGACGAGGTGATACTGACTGGTTTGTTTGATGCCACCACTGATGCTGGTAGTAGGCAGGCTGTTGAGCAATTAAGTCATGAAATCGCAGCCCAAGTACAGGCTAGCCGCGTGTGGCTAACGGCTGTTGATGATAAAGATTGGGAGCGCGAATGGATGAGTCATTACCATCCAATTGAATGCGCCAACGGCTTATGGATTGTTCCTAATTGGATCACGCCGCCTGATGCTGATGCCATTAATATCATTATGGATCCAGGACTTGCCTTTGGCACTGGTTATCATGCCACTACCCGTTTGTGCTTAGACTGGCTAACTGAACAAGACTTACAAGACAAGATTGTCATTGATTATGGTTGTGGCTCAGGGATTTTAGGTATTGGCGCATTGTTGCTTGGCGCAAAACATGTGTATGCGGTCGATATTGATCCACAAGCTGTACTAGCTACCAACCAAAATGCGGTGCGCAATGGTGTTGCCGAACGCCTGCAAGCATTCTTGCCAGAAGCGTTCACAGATTACTGTAAGCAGCACGATGTGTTGCCAGTAAATGTGATGGTAGCTAATATTCTCGCCAAACCACTGATTGGGTTAGCGCCTTATTTTGCAACATTAATGGCGCCTCAAGGTAAAATTGTATTAGCAGGTTTGATTGAGTCGCAAACTGAAGAAGTTTCAGCAGCTTATCAGCCCTATTTTACCCTAGATTCCAAACATGCTTTTACTGCTCATGAGGACCATCATTGGCAGCGTTTGTCAGGAACATTTACACATAAGCAATAATAAATAGTTTTTATTACATACTAGAAACATGTTATTACATCTGTTACGATGGGTAGTCAGTTAAATTTTAGATAACTAACGCTGCTCCCTATTGTCTCTCAATGCAAAGATACTTAATCCTATCTAAAAAAAGACAGCTTTTGGTGAGTGGATACGCGGCAATTATTGTCGTATTTCTTTGGATTTAATTATATGCCAGCCCTCATCAAAACTCAGTGTCCATTTTGTCAAGCTAACTTTAGTTCATCAAAATCGCAATTAGACAATTTAGATGCAAAAATACGCTGCGAACATTGTCAGCAAGTATTTTTAGGAAACGAAAATCTCATTGTTCCTGATGAAAAGATGCTGATTGATGATACTTTTCGGGCATCTGAATCGACTAAAAAAAATACTCAGCACCAAGATGACACTGATACTTTAATTTATGATGATATGCCTATTGATGGCGTCGAAGAAACAAATTTAGAAGATCGCTCCATAGATGAGATGAATGTTTGGTTTTCTGACATAGATACGACATTAATGGAGTCGATACAAAAAGACTCGGATCAGGTAGGTTTTGAAAAAACAATTGGTACCCATAATTATCCAAATACCAGCCATAATATTAATGCCTCTATTGACCATGGTAGTAGTCATAACGACGGCGATAATGCATGGCTTGAGAAGATGCTAGAAGAGCAAAAAGAGGCTGTTAGTATCCAGAAATTTGATACGGATCTCTCACAGCTGTTGACCAGTATGGGAGTGCCGCCAAGAGAGCGAAGCCAGCTGAACCCTAGGCAAGTCACTAGAGCTGCCTCCCGTGACCACTCAATACAGAATCGTGCTCAAAACTCTGCAGCACTAGTATTGTGGATAATAGGTTGCTTTGTATTAGTCATGCTATTGTTTGCACAATATGTTATTTTTAATCTAGAGACGTTGGTTAAGAACCCAGAACATGCAGCGAAGCTAGAAGCAGTCTGTGCGGTTGCTGCTTGTAGCTTGCCCAGTGCCAATATCATGGCTTTTGATATCACCAATCTTGTCTATAAATCCAGTACAATTCAAGCTGCTGATACGTTTAGTGATATAACAGCGAGTCTAACGAACGAAAGCATACACTCTCAGTTGTTGCCAAGTCTTAAAGTAAGTGTTTACAATGATGATGCTTTGCTCGGCGCGTTTATTGCGATGCCGGATGATTATCTGGCTAGTAAACAAAATTCATTGCCAGCACAACAAAACAAGGCATTTATGTTTACGATACCCATCGCTAGCAAGCAAATCAGTCAAGTGACGATTGATCCTATTTATTAATATAGAGTATTGAGTTGAGCGGTTAAGCCAATTTGTACTTACACAGTGCAGTTCGCTACTTACCGTACATTTATCAGACAGGCGCTTCATTGGCTCTTTGCTTATCATATTTCTTGTTACTCTTTTTTTAAGGACATCACTTTATGGCACACCTCGCTCAGCCTTCTGCCAGCCGTTTTGCCCCTTTAAATAACCATGATGATGTGGACAAGGCTACTCAAACAGCAACCGACTCTCAGAACTACTCAAATCATCAATTATCTCAGTCTACTGTTAACCAAGCAAATGCACCTTTACGGTTACACGTTGAACGGGTGGTACGAGAGTATTTTGCAGCTTTGGATGATGAGATACCCACTGATTTTTATGATCTTATCTTAAAGGAAGTAGAGCTGCCCTTACTGACAGTCGTTCTCGAATTGACGCGCGGTAATCAAACCAAATGTGCACAAATCTTGGGGCTTAATCGCGGTACCCTACGCAAAAAACTTAAAAATTACGATTTAATGTAATCGGTTAATTAAATATTATAATTTAACCGTTAAAATGACCGTGAATTTTGTATAATATGGTCAGATGTTTTATCATAAGCGTTGCACCACATACAGCATTACCTGTCTTGTATTGAGTCATTGAAGGTTAGTTCTACAGGCTGCTATTTAGCATTAACCTGCAAAGATTATACAGTTATTATCTTTATCATTACCACATACTGCAACTTATAGATTGAGCTTTGATGGACCTATAAGTGCTATTACTATCTTGCCAGACCCTCGTGTCGGGCTTTTTTATGGAAACGTTTTATGGTTACCAAGCCGCTTGCCCTACTTTCAGTCTCAGACAAATCCAATATCGTCGCATTTGCTCAAGGGCTTCTTGAATCAGGATTTGGGTTATTATCTACTGGTGGTACTTATCGCTTGCTCAAAGACCATGATGTCTCTGTGACCGAAGTGTCTGATTACACAGGATTCCCTGAGATGATGGATGGTCGTGTGAAAACCTTACACCCCAAAATCCATGGTGGTATTTTAGGTCGCCGCGGTACAGACGATACTATTATGAGCGAACACGGTATTGATCGGATTGATTTGGTTGTGGTAAATCTTTATCCGTTTGCCCAAACCATTGCACGCGCTGATGTCACGATGAACGAGGCTATCGAAAATATCGATATTGGTGGGCCGACGATGGTACGTGCTGCTGCCAAAAATCACGCGCACGTTGGTATCATTACCGATCCTGCGGACTATGATCGCGTCCTTGCTGCTTTAGGTAATAGTACGGAGCTGACCTCTGCGCTACGCTATGATCTAGCAGTTAAAGCTTTTGAACATACTGCACAATATGATGGCATGATTGCCAACTTCTTAGGGAGCCGTGTCAATGAGAGCCAGCAGCCTGAAGCTTTTGCTCGTACGCTCAACTTACAGTTAGAGAAAGTAGAAGATTTGCGTTATGGTGAAAACCCGCATCAACAAGCGGCGTTCTATATCGAGAACCATTCAGGTCGCAGTACACAAGCATCCATTGCTACGGCTAAACAGCTCCAAGGTAAAGCGTTGTCTTATAATAATATTGCTGACACAGATGCCGCTCTTGAATGTGTCAAAGCCTTTACTGCACCTGCCTGTGTCATTGTCAAACATGCCAATCCTTGCGGTGTGGCAATCGACAATGATCAAGTTGCCGCTTATCGTACTGCCTTTAGTACCGACCCAGAATCTTCATTTGGTGGGATTATCGCCTTTAACCGTCAGTTAACCGTCGCTGCTGCTAAAGCGATTATTGACAATCAGTTTGTTGAAGTCATTATTGCGCCAAGTCTTGAAGATGGGGTTTTAGAGGCGACTGCTAGTAAGAAAAATGTACGGGTACTGGTTTGCGGTGAGCTGCCAGCACCTCAAGAGCGGATAACGCAGCTGGATTACAAGCGCGTCAATGGTGGTCTGCTTGTACAAGAACAAGATTTGGGGCTAATTACTGCAAATGAGCTACAAATCGTGACTGATGTTCAGCCAACAGAGACTCAAATTGCCGACCTACTATTTAGCTGGACGGTGGCTAAATATGTCAAATCTAATGCGATTGTTTATGGTAAAAACCAGCGTACCCTTGGTGTTGGTGCCGGACAAATGAGCCGTGTAAATTCGGCCCGTATTGCTGCTATTAAGGCGGAGCATGCTGGACTGGTCACCGAAGGCGCGGTTATGGCCTCCGATGCTTTCTTCCCGTTTCGTGATGGTATCGATAACGCAGCAGAGGTTGGGATAGCAGCCATTATTCAGCCCGGTGGTTCTATGCGCGATGAGGAAACTATCGCCGCTGCAAATGAACATGGCATTGCGATGGTATTTACAGGCATGCGCCATTTCCGTCATTAAAGACATCGACATTAACATAGTGAAACGACATTAGTAACCGTCTTTAAAATCAGTACGGCTATTGATAACAAAAGGCAATTAGTAAAAAGGTCGTTCATTAAAAAGCCACTGTATCGATAACCGATACAGTGGCTTTTTCTTACTTAATCACTAGCTTTTATCTGTTTTTCAATGCGTCACCAAAATTGACGATAGCATTACTGACCTTGCGCGCCTTTCATATTGGCCTCGTTGACTTCAACTTTATATACCAGACGTAGATAGTCTAAGTAGTCTTGTAGCTGATCTTGACCTAGATTATCACGGATAATCGCTGCCGTTTGTGCTTTTTCAATATCAGACAGCTGCGACTGACGTTTGGTCTCAATGCGATCACCGATCACGACGCTAGCGCCTACCTCTGTCTCACTTGCTAAAGCTACGACGCCATTTTCAGGTGCTTGCTTACTAAACGCTAAGCTACGCTCTTGATCAGTCAGTAAAGCCGTTTGACGATTTACCTCACCCAGTGTTTGGAATTTTACCGCTTGTTTATTGATGTCAGACAGCGTTTTAATACCAGCAGCCAGCTCCTTAGCATCTTTGAGCGCCATAGCACTCGCTTTCTGCTGACGCAGTTTTTGGGTAATTATTGGCGTTGCCGCTGCTAATGTAAGCGTTTGAGTTGGACGATAGTTAGTTGGTTGCACCCATGCTGTCCCTGCGCCAACTTCGATACCTGTCGTAACTGCCTGGTCTTGAATCGTAAATTCATCAAAAGCTTGCTTGATGATAGCAGGCTGTGCCAATACTGAGGTGTTATTATTTTTAGAGTAGTTTTTAATCCGTTTTAGTGGTACGTTTTCTTGCTGAGCGATATCTTCGATGCTAAAGCCATCTGCTGCCAAGTCATTAATGGCTGTTACTTTATCAGCATAGACAGATTGGCGTTTGTATTCTTTTGCTTTGACGGTCAACGCGTCACGCATACTGTCCAAGCTTGGAGCGTTGCTGCCATTGTCCTCCGTTATCATAAAGATTTGATAACCAAAACTGGTTTTAACTGGTGCAGTAACATCGCCAATACTTAAGCCTTTTAACGCAGCTTCAACATTTGCAGCGTCACTACCGAATACTGACGCATTGAAACGTCCAATATCGCCGCCCGTAGCGCCTGATGGATCATCTGACTCTGTTTTAGCCAGCGCTGCAAACGACTCACCTTTATCCAGACGTGCTTTGATTTTGTTAGCCCTTGCTTTGGCATCCTCACCCGTCACCAGTATTTGGCTCAGCTTGCGCTCATCACCGATAGCAAGACCTTGTTTGTAGCTTTCATACTGCTGTTCCAGCTCTTCTTCGGTGACTGCATCTACTTTAATAGCCGCTGGGTCAAGCTGAATATAAGCCAAATCTACCATCGCATCGCTTTTAAGATTGTCTTTATTGGCATTATAGTAAGTTTGAATATCGTTTTTTGTCAGCTTAACTCGCTGCTGATAATCCTGCCAGTTAAAGCGATGTAGCCAGATATTGCGCGATTCTAGTTGCAAATCAATCAATTGGTTTACGGCTTTCATAGGATAAATGGCAGTACCTACGATACTGGCATTGAGCTGATCTAAGCTTAACTGATTACGAAATTCAGCAAATAATTGATCCTTATTCATGCCACGTTGACGCAAAAAGTTTGAAAACTGATCGTTAGAGAACTCACCATTTTCATCCTTAAAAGCCTCTTCTTGACGCAACAAACGATTGATGGTGTCATCAGATACCGTCATACCAAGCTTGCCTGCCTGCTGTTCAAGTAGCGTACGGTCGATTAAACCCTTAAGCACCTGTTCTTGTAACACATCTTCGTTCAATAAGCTTGCATCATCCATTTGGTCTAAGATCTCAGAGCGCCGATTATTGATAGCATTTTGATATTCTGACAAACCGACACTTGCCTCACCTACTTGAGCGATTTGATTGGGGTCGACATTACCCTGAAAGTAACTCTCAATACCCAATAAAGCAAGCGGCGATAGGCATAGAATCAATAAAATGCGACCGGGCCAGCTTTTCAAGAAATCGCGCAATTTATCCATAGTTGTTTCTACTTTTTAACCTATATTAATGAATAACCATTGCAATAATGTCAGAGATACATGAACAGACAATGGCATGATAAAAGATGTCAGTATGATTGCATGCTTATAAAAATCATAACTGTGTTACACAACAGTGTTGCGCGCCCTATGATACGTGAATTTTAGTCTAGACTCAAAATATTCGAAGCATCTATGGCACAAATTTTAGAGATAAAAAAAACACCTCTATTGAAGGTGCTTTTTTGCTGCCTGTTTTGCCGTTAAGAACGTCAACCGCACTATGATATCAACAAGCTAAAAATCGCTTAATTTAAGCGCTCTTTTAAGTTTTTGCCAGCTTTAAAACTAGGCACTTTGCTAGCTGGAATATCAAGCTCTTCACCTGTCTTAGGATTACGACCAGTGCGAGCTTTGCGATCTTTTACGCTGAACGTACCAAAACCAACTAATGAGATACTCTCACCAGCTTCTAAAGCTTCACCAACGCTTTCCATTACCGCATTTAATGCATCACCAGCCTGACTTTTGTTTAAGCCGCTTTTATCTGCGATGCTATCAATTAATTCTAACTTATTCATAAAACTTCCTTCAAGTTTAGGGGCTAAAATAAACGCTAACGTCCAGCATTGTATCGCTCTCATATCATTTAAGCAACAGCAACAACTTTGGACGCCTTTTTAATTTACACGTTATGAATGTCTTTATAGCAAGGCGGAATAAGGAGTGCAAGCAATTTTACGTTTTTTTGCGTGTTGAACTACGTATTTGACACCTAAAGTTACGCAAACTATCTGTAACTTATTATATGAGTCACAAAATAATGTAGAGAACAAAGCATATTAATCACTGAGTTATCTAGCTTATTTAAATAAGACTTTATTTATAAAAGCGCCTTGTAATGACAAACTTATATTGGCTTTTACTCCCTTTTTAATGAAAAAATGTTGAATAACTGATACTTGATAGATTAAAGTTTATAAATTTAATGCTACTATAAATAGTTTAATTGAGTTTTTCACCACTATATCATTTACATTACCAGTCTAAGAGCAACAATATGCTAACTGACAGAGTCATCTGATATTTTTTATCATACAAATCGTGTGCTGGATATTTTGTAATACAAAACACAAGTACCTAGCGAAATTTATCTCACAGAAAACTGACTTATAGATAGTGCCCTATTTGCCATAATTTTTAGTCTTGATTTTTTATTTTAGGTTTACTTTTAATTTGCCCAATAAAATGGATTACTTACATGAAGCGTTCTACGTTGTCTCACTCTTTTCTCAATATTATCTTAGTGTTTATTGAGTCGGCATTAACACTGCTTCTACGCTTAGATCCTGAGCTACGTAAAGCGGCGTATCCACTGGCTAAACAAGGTACTGTTCTATGTTTACGTTTATATTTGCCTCATGTACAAATATTTGCAACCTTTAGCTATAGAGGCGTATTACTAGATGCCAATTTACCCGCTGATCGTAGTGAACCTGATGTCATCATCAATGCTTATAGTATTCAAGTCCTAAACGCCTTAACTTCCCACGACAGTGAAGCAACTGAAAAGCTGCAAATGCGTGGAGAGCTCACCCAAGTTCAATTGGTTAAACAGTTTATCACCCAGTTAGGTTTGGGCAGTCTGATTCAAAGCATTATAAAAAAATTCAAGGGTGGCGGTAAGAAGAAGCCGACGAGCGCTGAAACAGAAGAGAAGAAAAATGACTATAAGCTGCGTATCGCCGAACAACAAACCCAGATTAGTACATTAACGACTAAAAACCGTGAACTTGAAACTACTGTTAAAGAATTACAAAGTAAGCAAAAAGCATTGACTATTACGGCTATTGTTGCGGCCCTCATTGCTATCGCTGCTATTGTTGCTTTATTGATGAATTAGTTTTCATATTGAAATAACAATGCTCAATGACATGTCCCTATCGTCATTGAGCATTTTTTATGGCTAGTCTTGACCACTGTTAGCCTTACTTTCTGTTGATTCATAAGTATTTTTCAACGATAAATTTTATCAATGCTTATAATAGATAACATTAACTATTCTATGATATTTTAATCTTGACTAAATTACTCAGGATTAAGTATAATAGCATTATCGCAACATACATCAGTTTAATCTTCTGCTGTTTAATAGCGGTGATCTCTCATTTAGATGTTTGTATCATCTTACCTATTATGTTGTATTTTCTATTTTTATAGAAAAAGACGCTTTTTATAGCATTTGGTTTATAACTGATTGGATTGGAGATACTTTATGCGTTTAACGAATCGAGGCAGATATGCAGTGACTGCTCTATTAGATCTGGCGTTACAAACCAGCCAGCAAGACAGCGCAGTATCTTTATCTGACATTGCAAAACGGCAATCTATATCTATCTCATACCTTGAGCAATTGTTTTCTAAATTACGCAAACGTGGATTAGTTACGAGTATTCGCGGGGCGGCAGGTGGTTATCGCTTAGCCAAACCTTTAGATGAGATTTATGTAATGACTATTATATCTGCGGTTGATGAGTCAGTTAATGCTATGCAATGCGAGGGGCGTGGTGATTGTCAAGGCGGCACCATGTGTTTAACCCATGATTTATGGTGTGCATTATCAAATCATATCGAACAGTACTTGAAAAATATTACGTTAGCACAATTATTAAATATGGAAAACGTGCAGTCAGTTTCAGACCGTCAGCAGACTATTTCTGCAAAAGATTTTCTCACAAAAGATATTAATACTATTACTTTACCGATCAGCGAGGCAAACCCAGCATGAGCCAACATAACACCCTTATCTATTTAGATTATGCCGCTACTACGCCTGTTGCTAAGTCAGTAGCTGCTAAAATGAGCGAGTATTTGACGGTAGATGGCATCTTTGGTAATCCAGCTTCGCGCTCGCATGGCTATGGCTGGCAAGAGGAAGAAGCGGTAGAAACAGCGCGCCAACAAGTTGCTGAGGTCATTAATGCTGATCCGCGCGAAATCGTTTTTACCTCAGGTGCAACAGAGTCCGATAACTTGGCGATTAAAGGAGCAGCACATTTTTATCAGTCACGTGGTAAGCATATTATTACAAGTAAGATTGAACATAAAGCGGTACTAGATACGTGCCGTGAGCTTGAGCAAGAAGGTTTTGAGATTACATATATTGAACCGCAAGCGGGTACGGGTCTTATTTTACCAGAACAGGTTAAAGAGGCGCTGCGTGATGATACGATTTTAGTATCACTCATGATGGTCAATAACGAGCTTGGCACAGTGACTGATGTAGCGGCTATTGGCGAGATCACACGTGAAGCAGGCGTTATCTTTCACGTTGATGGTGCGCAATCTGTCGGTAAAGTAAAGATTGATCTTCAAAAGATGAAAATCGACCTAATGAGCTTTTCAGGTCACAAAGCTTACGGTCCTAAAGGTATTGGCGCGCTATTTGTCAGCCGTAAACCACGTGTTCGTTTAAAAGCGGAACAGCATGGTGGTGGTCATGAACGAGGTATGCGTTCAGGTACTTTGCCAACCCATCAGATCGTTGGTCTCGGAGCAGCCTTTGCCTTAGCTAATGAGCGGTATGAAGAAGATCATGCGCATGCAGCAAAACTGCGTCAGAAACTGTGGGATGGTTTGCAAGACATCGAAGAGATTTACCTAAATGGTGATTTAGAGCATAGCGTTCCTAACATCGTTAATATCAGCTTTAACTTCGTTGAAGGCGAATCGCTTATGATGTCGCTAAAAGACTTAGCAGTATCATCAGGTTCTGCCTGTACGTCAGCAACCCTCGAGCCATCCTATGTATTGCGTGCTATTGGACGCCCAGATGAGTTAGCACATAGCTCGATTCGCTTTAGCTTTGGTCGCTATACGACTGAAGAGGACATTGATACGGTGATCAAACAGATGCATGAAGCCGTTGATAAATTACGCGCCCTATCTCCGCTTTGGGATATGTATCAAGAAGGCGTTGATCTAGATTCAGTAGAATGGTCTGAACATTAATACTTAGATATTGAGACACTCAAATATTTAGCAGCAAAACGTTTAATGGTTACTAGACATAATCATTAAATAGTTGATTAGACAATTATAAATATAACTTTTATAACTGAGATGTTTGACCCCAATTATCGATGAGTAGATAGAGACTTAATGTTAGTAAGTTACTAATATCAGTCACTGCTCATCATCTAACCAGGAGAAAACCCCATGGCTTATAGTGACCAAGTTATTGATCATTACGAAAATCCACGCAACGTCGGCAATCTTGATAAAAATGCCAAAAACGTTGGTACTGGTATGGTCGGAGCCCCAGCTTGTGGCGATGTAATGCGCCTGCAGATTCAAGTTGATGACAATGGTATTATCGAAGATGCACGCTTTAAAACGTATGGCTGCGGTTCAGCAATTGCTTCAAGCTCACTTGTCACTGAGTGGCTCAAAGGCAAGAGTTTAGATCAAGCGAGCGAGATTAAGAACAACGATATCGCGCAAGAGCTTGCTTTGCCGCCCGTAAAAGTGCATTGTTCTGTACTTGCAGAAGATGCCATTAAAGCAGCTATCAGTGATTATAAAGGCAAGCGAAGTGCTGTAGAGGCGCCTTTAGCAACAGAAGAAGCGACAAGCTAAAGCTGTTAGCAGATATGCTATTTTTTGTGAGTTATGCTGTAGTACTTTAAAAAGCTACTTACGCTAAAGAGGTGACAATGACATTGCTGTAATTGTCGCCTTTTATTTTCTAATCATTCTTAGCATATTATAGTGATAGGCTGATGGTTTTAGTTGGCATTCAACATCTTATTAAATTTTTATTTCTATTATTGACAGTCAATAGGAGTTGGCATGATTGAAATGACAGAACGCGCCGCTCAGCATGTTCGAGATTTTTTGGACAACCGCGGTAAAGGCGAAGGTATTCGGGTCGGTATTCGTACAGCGGGTTGCTCAGGCTTGGCTTATGTTTTAGAGTTTGTAGATACCCCTGATGAAAATGACACACGCTATGAAAGCCGTGATGTCAGTATATTTATTGATCCTAAAAGCTTGGTCTATTTGGATGGCTTATTGATGGATTATGAAAAAGAAGGCTTAAACGAAGGCTTTAAGTTCACTAACCCGAACCAAAAAGGTGAATGTGGCTGCGGTGAGTCTTTTACTGTTTAATGCTTTAAATTCCTTGGGTTCGCTTACATCACAAATGCTCGCTGACTTTACGAGTCGTTTTAGCGACTAG
>JARIAA010000200.1 GCA_029264635.1 Psychrobacter sp.
ACGCTTATTAACGACTTTGACAATAGGGGGCAGCGCCGTCATGCTGGCAGGGACGCCATCAATCTGACGGCCGCCGTGGTTGGAGACCTGAATCGCATCAGCGCCCGCACGGATGAATCTATCAGCATCATCAGGGCGTAGAACACCTTTAACGATGACGGGTAAGCCTGTCAAAGTCTTAATATATTGAATATCAGCAGTCGTCAAAGCGGTCTTTTGATCAAAAAAATCACCAGAGCCGCCTTTTTTAGGGTCATGATTACCAAAGTTACGATCAGGACGGAACGGGCTACCCATCGCTTTGAAGTCATCTGGCTGACCTGGGCCTAACGCATCAGCGGTCAAGATAATAGCCGTGTAACCCGCTGCTTTGGCGCGAGTAAGTAATGAGCGCGTGACCTTTAGATCATTATTCCAGTACAGCTGAAACCATTTTGGACCTGTCGTCGCTTGGGCGATTTCTTCTAGCGTAGCGTTGGAGGCGCCCGATGAGCAATAAAGGGTATTGGCAAGACCAGCACCGCGCGCGGTATCCTTCTCGCCTTGATCATGCACCATAGCATGTGCGCCCATTGGGGCAACCATGATAGGAGAGGGCATATTTAAGCCCAATAAACGCGTTTTAATATCGATATCTTTACTTGATAAGCCAACCAAGCGTTTGGCTGCGATACGGTAGTCATTGAAAGCACGGCGGTTTTCGCGCAATGTCCATTCATCACCTGCGCCGCCCGATACAAATTCATAGCCTGCTTTTGGAATCACGCCGCGCGCTTCAACTTCTAAGCGATCAAGACTAATGATAGTGAGCTTTTTTTCAGCGGTACTGGCAAGATAAGGCGTTGGCGGTCTGGTAGCGTCATTGGCTGCTGCAAACACTTGCGTGCTCATCAACGGTAATGCGCTAAGACCAATGCCCGCTGCCCCTAAGAGCTTACGTCTTGAGATAGTTTTTTTAGTAAGCTCGCTAGTATGATTCGCTAATGGTTTCATTGCTTATCCTTAGTCGTTAATTAATGGGTGTGAGTATTTATGAACGCATTATAATAAATAATGCGTACTTAATGTTAATTAATTGTTAACTATTGACATATAAAGTTAAATTAAACTTCAAATTATACTATATTTAATTTAATATATATTATTGCAGGCTAGTAACGTCTTGTGATTTACCTTTTCTATTCTCTAACTTTTTTTAAGGTCAAGTCAATACTAATATTATTTCAACAACATTAGAGGCTTATAATGAACTTATTCAAAAAATCCATCCTGACTCTCGCCAGTCTTACCTTATCTGTAGCCGCATCGGCTGCTTCGGATACGGGTATCAGTGTCGATAAATCAAAAGTTGCAAAACGTGCGGTATTGCCAGACTTTACCGTAGGTATGTGCGATGATGCAGCCCCAACGTTGACGAAGTTAAAAGACAATCTATATCGTCATACCAATGGTTCAGGTCTAGCGGTGCACAGCGGCATCGTAATGATTACTGATGAAGGCGCTTTGGTCGTTGATGCTGGCGCAACATGTGCAGCAGAATGGCTGAGTAAAGAAATTAAAAGTCGCTTTGGCGTACCCGTAAAATACGTGGTAGAAACACATGCGCACGCAGATCACATTGCTGGCACACAAGTCTTTCAAAAACAAGGTGCTACTGTCGTTGCCAACCAACGAGCGCTCGAGCCAATCATCGGCGAAAAAATGCCTTATGCCATTCCTGATAGAGTGTTTGATAAAGATATGACCATTACTCTAGGCGGCGAAAAAGTTGAGTTACATCGAGTCGATCCTAGCCATTCAAACAGTATGACCATGGTGCTATTTCCACGTCAAAAAGCGCTGCAATGTACCGACGTCTGCCAAAATAAAACCATGCCTTACAATGATTTCTTAGACTTCTATTATGATGGCTGGATCAATACTCTAGACTGGGTCATCGCCCAAGATGTCGATATTATTGATATCGGTCACTACACGCCAGCCACCAAAGCTGAGCAAGTTGCACTGCGCACTTACATGGTCGATTTGCACAAGCAAGTATTAACGCTTGAGCGAGCAGGTCAAAGCTGGGATCAGTTGTACCGCAATATAAAATTTAGCCCAGAGGTGCAGGGCTGGACGAACTTTAGCAACATGAAAACCTTAAACACGCTCGGCATGCACCGCTGGGTCAAAAACCATCGCCGCGGTATGTGGTAGGTCAATCTCATTGATTAAAAGCTAAAAGGTTGTCTTGATAAAAGAGTTGTTGGATTATTCTGGCAGCTCTTTTTTGTGAGATAAAATGTAGGATACAGCCTTTAAATAAGTCAAACCAACCGAGGACTCATCATGAAAACCATTCATCATCCAGCAAGTAAGCGCGGCGGAGCACATCATGGTTGGTTCAAGAGCAAGCACACTTTTAGCTTTGCTGATTATTATGATCCCTCTCGTGTAGGTTTTGGCGCGCTTAAAGTCATTAATGATGATCATGTCGAGGGTGGTCACGGCTTTGGTTCACACTCACATAAAAATATGGAAATTGTGACGATTCCGCTGTCGGGTACGCTGATCCATGAAGATAATATGGGTAATAAAAGCACGATAAGCGCTGGCGATATCCAGGTGATGTCAGCAGGTACAGGGATCACGCACTCTGAGATGAATGCCAGCAAGGATACTCCCGTTAAATTTTTGCAAATTTGGATTGAGCCTAATAAAAAGAACGTCAAACCGCGCTATCAGCAGGTGAGCATCATTAACTTATTAAACCGCAATCAGTTTAATCAAGTACTATCACCAAATGTAGATGACGCTGGCGTGTGTATTCATCAAAACGCGTGGTTTCATGTAGGCGTGTTTGATGCAGGCATGACCAAAACTTATACGCTTAATGATACTAGCAATGGCGTTTATGTGTTTGTCATTTCGGGTAGTGTGGTCATTGACGATCATGTCTTACAACCACGTGATGGCTTGGGTATTACCGAGACGGATAAGTTTACGATGGATGTGATTGCAAGCGCGCAAGTATTAGTGATGGAGGTGCCAGTAACGCATTAATAGATATGTTTATTTTATTTTTGACTGACGATACCCATGACAAGCGCCCACTATTTTTAGGACGATTGAATGCTGCTTTCATCTAAGAGTACCTTTTAGTATTAGTGCCTTTATTTTAAGCGTTCAGAACAGGCATGCTTTTTGCTAACTCTCTATTTCTTATAATTGAATAAATAATAGGTATTTAACATTGTCCTTCATCTCCAGCTTCAAAGGTATCCTCGGCGAAACCGTCATCAACGTTGCTATGTGGTTAAAGCTTGAAAAAGAGGTCTATCATCGATTAAACAATGTTACCTTGCCATTGGCTAAAGGTGGCA
>JARIAA010000205.1 GCA_029264635.1 Psychrobacter sp.
GCTGTGAATGCTATGAAAAATTTGCCCTTGCCGCAAACCTTATTGACCCAGTCCTTTCGCTTTGGTGAACCGATTGCAGAAGTAGCAAATACTCTGCTAAAGGCATTGCAAGAAGACTTACCCCTTAAAGGCAATCCAGATAGGCGCTCATCAACTGACAAAGGTATGGTGCATAGTAAAAAAGATGCCATTCTTTGTCGTACCAATGCCGCAGCCATGGGGCAGCTACTAACTGGCCTTAAGCTTGGTCACCGCGTCGCATTGCAAGCCGATACAGATCGCATGCTCAAGTTCTGCCAAGCGGCCGAAAATCTAAAAAATGGCAAATCCGCTTACTGTGTACCGGAGCTGGCCTATTTTTATAATTGGAGTGATGTGCAAGAGTACTCTGAAACCAACGAAGGCAGTGATCTAAAAACGCTGGTTAAACTGGTCGATGATCACGGCACTAGTGTCCTTAGTCAAGCGGTAAATAGCTTAACCAGTATTGAAAATGCCGATTATGTCATCTCAACGGCTCACAAAGCAAAGGGACTTGAGTGGTCGCGCGTCCAGCTCGATGACGACTTCTATTATGATGTCACAACCAATGGCGTAAAAATTAATCCTGAAGAATTACGCTTACTGTATGTCGCTTGTACGCGTGCGCAGGCCAATTTAGATATTCATAACATTCAAGACTTAATATCAGGGTTACAGACTGGCAAAAAAGTGATTTATGGGACTTAATCGGTTTTATTAAGTAATATAGTTAACATACTTTAAAATAGACACGGTGCTGCTGGTATAGAGTGTAGAGTGTGCCAATTTTATTTAAGATTAACTGTAGATCTTATTAAACTCTCATCTTTTTAATCGGTTTTTTCCAGACACGACTGACTTCCAATGAAACATAGCGAACAACAAACTACTTTGTTAAATAAAAAAGATCATATTCAGCAACTGTTTAAACATCCCGTGCGCCTACTTGCGCCCATGGAAGGTTTAACCGATCCATTAATGCGCCAAATTTTGACTCAAATTGCAGCAGAGTTAGGTCGCCCTTATGATTGGTCAGTCAGCGAGTTTATTCGTGTGACGCAGCATGTCTTGCCAGCACACGTCTTCTATAAATATGTGCCTGAGCTGCATCATGATGCGAAGACTACTTCGGGTACGCCTATTCATATTCAGCTACTTGGTAGCGAAGCACAGTTGATGGCAGAAAACGCCGCTTTTGCTTGTGAGCTTGGTGCACCTGCTATCGATATCAATTTTGGTTGTCCTGCAAAGACGGTTAATAATCATCGCGGTGGCTCGGTGCTGTTGGACGAGCCAGACGTTATGCATGACATTATTGCTGCAGTTCGTAAAGCGGTGCCTGCTCATATTCCCGTATCTGCCAAGATTCGCTTGGGTTATACCGATACCAGTAGGATGGATGACATTCGCGCCGCTATTCACGATAGCGGTGCCAATTGGCTGACCATTCATGCCCGTACCAAAACTCAGGGCTATAAGCCGCCTGCCTATTGGGACAAGATCTCAGCATTCAATGCGTTAAATATCCCAGTCATTGCTAATGGTGAGATTTGGACCGCTGAGCAAGCACAGAATTGTATGACGCAAGCAGGGACAAAACATTTGATGTTAGGTCGCGGAGCGGTTACTCGTCCAGATCTGATTGCACGTGTGGATAGCTCTAATAGCCTTGATAATTCAATGGATAATTCAATGGCGGATGCTCAGACATTAACGTGGCAAGCCTTAATACCGCATCAAATCAAATTTTTAGAAGGGCAGGCCAAAAACGATGTAGTATTAGTTGGTCGCTATAAACAGTGGCTTGGTATGCTCACTAAGGGTTATAGCGAGGCGCAAATACTGTGGGAGGGTATCAAACGAGAAAAGAATAAAGCGACTATTGTTGCGGCCCTAAAAACTAATGCACAGCCATAAATAGCCACTTTTACTTTAACCAATTTCAAAGCTTCTAAAAACTATAAAGCTTTTCAAATATTTGCAAAACTAATAGCTAAAAAACTAAGCACTAATCCGAATGGCTAAATAAAACAACATCAAACAACATATAATTGATAATACCCAAAGCACTGAACGAAACATGGGTAAGTTCATAATGTAGGCAAGCCCATAACCAATCCGAATCAGTACATAAAGCCAAGCCAAAGTATTAATAATTGATTGCGGCACAAAGAACAGCATGGCAACCAATACCGCAACTAAAAATACTGGCAGCGTCTCATAGCTGTTTTGCTGGGCGGCATTTGCGCGAGCTGACATGCCAGTTGTACGCTGCAAAAAATCACGCGGGTGCGCGTTATCAGCCAATGTAAAGCCACCGAACATTTTCGCTAATAGCGCCATGGATAAAGGCAATAGGCTTGCAATTACCATCGCCCAAATGGCAGCCGCAGCGGTGTCAGGAATTAACCCAAATAATGCACTCATAATTGTCTCAGCCTTTATCCTTCAATTACTTCAAAATCGTGAGTAATATTTACCCCACCTTGTACCAGCATGCGACTGGCTGAGCAGTATTTGTCGGCGGATAACTGAATCGCCTTTTCAACTTGCTTATCTTTTATGTCTTGACCTGTTACGATAAAGTGCATATGAATGTCAGTATAGACTGCTGGAATCGTCTCTGCACGCTTTGCTGTCAATTCACAGCGAACATCTGTGACTACTTGACGTCGTGATTTTTGTAAAATTGCGACAACGTCATAGCTGGCACAGCCACCCAATCCTAGCAATATGAGCTCCATTGGGCTTGCGCCTTTTTCTTTATCGGCATCAATTTGTACATCATGCCCTGATGGCGATATGCCCATAAAGGCTTTGTTTTCTTGCCATGTAACACTCGCTTTTGACTCTGACATTGTTCGTGGTCCTTTTATCCGTTCCGATTAAATCGTTTAACTCTTGTTATATGGAATAATAGTAACAGTACTTAGCTAGTTTAACATAGCTCAAACGATGATTTTATAAACCATCTGTCATCTGACACAAAACGCTTTTGGATAATAACTCTGATAACAATAACTTCTATAACAAAGCCACAATGCTTGATTGCCGCTCACTTTATCTTTTTGACCCTTCTAATTTACTTATAAAATAGCCTTTTTAACTCATTGATTTTAAATAGTTAAATTTATGAAACATTTTATAGCAAAATACTGTTACACATTTAGGCTATTTCTTGGTTTAATGATGGTAATGAATCTTATTTTGCTGGCGTGAATATACTATTCCCCAATAATAACTATGATTGCAGTATTTCCATGCTACTAAAATAAGCTGCTTTTAGACAATTTTAAGGATTTGTTCATGATAGATGCAGACGGCTTTCGCGCCAATGTCGGCATTATCTTAGCAAATACACAGGGTCAAGTTTTGTGGGCGAAACGTCTTGGTCACAACGCTTGGCAGTTTCCTCAGGGCGGTATCGACCGCGGAGAGACGCCGATGGATGCAATGTATCGGGAGCTCTGGGAAGAAGTCGGATTATATCCTCGTCATGTCGATTTATTGGCCGTTACGCAAGATTGGTTGCGTTATCGTTTGCCAAAGCGCTACGTGCGGCACGGACAATATCCACTGTGTATTGGGCAAAAACAAAAATGGTTTTTGCTACGCTTAGATGAGCCGAACACGCAACATATCCGCTTTGATGCGGGTAAACCTGAATTTGATCACTGGCAATGGGTAAGTTACTGGTACCCGCTTGGGCAAGTGATTCACTTTAAACGTGGGGTCTACCGACGTGCTTTGCAGGAATTAGCGCGTGAGTTACCCCTTAAACAAGAACTGATTATTCCTGAGCAAGACAATCATTTGTTAGTTAAATAAACCGACATCTTAATATATCCTGTAGTAACGAATGCCAAGCTTATTATCTAGAAGTTTTAGATCGTAAGCTTGGCATTTTTTATTGTGTATTTGAAAGATAATCAAACTCACGGCTAACAATCTTCGCAGTCACTTTAGCATTCTTAGTATCGTGACGTAGCATTAAAATACTCTGGGTACGTGTACCGTAATTGGGTATGAAGCCCTCTTCAGGTCCTGTCAAATCTACAGGGCTGATATAAATGGAGGATAGTTTTTGCTCAATGTTCATATCAATGCCCGTGTTCGGTAGCTTGTCTGTTGTCGCAGGCGTAGTATCTGATAAGACAGTAAAGGCAGCCTCTTGCCAGTAGCCAAATGAGTGATTTTCTGCAATCAGTGGCAGCACTTCTTGACGCAGCCGACCACGCAAGCGTTCGGTTTTAAACCAGCTATCCTCTGGCTGACCGTTAGAGAGTACGTGCAAGCCTGCATACAATGGTGTGGGAGCATGACCGCGATTATTGACAATAACGGCCTGCGTTGCATCGCCAATAATAAGGTTAAAGCCTGCGTAGTCTTGTAGATTGATGTGCCGTGCAAAGTCCATTGGGCTTACGGTGCTAGTCAAAAAATCGGTAACGAGCGCGCCCCGTGAGCGTTCTTCCACACTCGCCTGCACACCATCACGAAAGTTTAATACGGCCGCCCAGCGCCCGTTTTGCTGATAAAGATTGGTATGCTGCTCTTGATGAATACCGAGCCAAGTCCCGCCACTTTGACTGTCGCGTCCAGCATAGATAGGCTTGTCAGGCCACTGATGCAGCGGCTCAGTTGGACGCTGCAAAAACTCATCGCGATTGGACAACAGTATCAGGGGTAGTTCATCAAATAGTTGCCAAGCAATGGCGACGATGCACATAGTATTCCTTTGTCTTATTTAAACGCAGCTTTATATCTTAGCGCTTTTCTGTCTTTCTTTCTAGATGTTACCAGCGGCGAATAAGTTGTTACGATGAAACTGTCTATCAGTAATTTGGTATGCCTAAGTAGCTATTTTTGCTATTATGAGCAGCATCTTATTAGCGAATGTATGATGTCCTTATGATGATTCATCCTCAGTATGATCCCGTTGCGTTGTCCTTGGGTCCAGTACAAGTACACTGGTACGGCCTCATGTATTTATTAGCATTTGCCGCCGCTTATGGTCTTGCATGGTATCGCAGTACCAAACGTGATGCTTGGTCAACCGATATGGTCTCCGACTTGGTATTTTACGGGGCGCTAGGTGTCATCTTAGGCGGCCGTATCGGTTATGTACTTTTTTATCAATTTGGCGAGCTGCTACAAAATCCTGCCTATCTTCTCAAAGTTTGGGAAGGTGGGATGTCATTTCACGGTGGTTTTATTGGCGTGATGCTCGGTATGTGGTTCTTTGCGTACAAATATAAAAAGTCCGCTTTTCAGGTTTTTGACTTCATTGTTCCTTGCGTGCCAACGGGCTTATTGTTTGGCCGTATCGGTAACTATATCAATGGTGAGCTTTGGGGGCGTGTGTCGGATGGCAGTTATAACTGGCTCACCTATTTTCCGCAAGCCGCCGCCTTTGATATGCAGCAATTGCAAGCCAATCCACAGTTACAAGAGCTCATGACTGAGGTGAATGGTCAGTATTTATTACCGCGTCACCCATCGCAGCTATATGAAGCTTTTGCTGAAGGTCTGCTACTATTTATCTTGTTGTGGTGGTATTCATCGAAGCCGCGTCCACGCATGGCGGTGACCGCTGTATTCTTATTGGGCTATGGTATTAGCCGCTTTATCATTGAGTTCTTCCGTCAACCAGATGCTGACCAAGGATTTGTGTTATTAGGTTGGATGACTAAAGGTCAAATGCTGAGCGCACCGATGATTATTCTCGGCTTTATTCTACTAATTTACGCTTATAAGCGTGGTATCTATGATTGGGGCAAGCAAGCCGCTTATTAAGCACTATTTTTATTGAGGCGTATATTGATAATACGTCTTCATAGCGTATAAGAGCAACTTTATGAGTATTAACCATGACAACCATAAAAACGAGCAAGCCTATTTGGATTTGCTGCGTCTCGTTATCAGTGAAGGCACTGAAAAAGGCGATCGTACTGGTACAGGTACGCTAAGCCATTTTGGCGCGCAGCTGCGTTTTGACTTGGCGTCAGGATTCCCATTATTGACGACAAAAAAAGTCCACTTTAAATCCATCGTCTATGAGCTATTGTGGTTTTTAAGTGGTAGCACTCACGTTGATTACTTGCAAGAGAACGGGGTACGTATTTGGAATGAATGGGCAACCGCTGAGCAGACGGCACGCTTCAATCGTCCTGCTGGTGATTTAGGACCCGTTTATGGTCATCAGTGGCGTAACTATGGTGCCACTAAAAATGAAGAGGGTCGCTACCATAATGATGGCGTCGACCAAATTACCCAAGTAATTGAACAAATAAAAACCAATCCCAATTCACGACGCCTGATCGTCTCTGGCTGGAACCCAGGTGAAGCCGAACAAGTCGCTTTGCCGCCTTGTCACACGCTGTTTCAGTTCTTTGTCGCAGGCAATAAACTGTCGTGCCAGCTCTATCAGCGCTCAGCCGATTTGTTCCTAGGGGTGCCGTTTAACATCGCAAGCTATGCCCTGCTCACTCATATGGTCGCGCAAGTTTGCGGACTAGATATTGGTGAGTTTATTTGGACGGGCGGTGATTGTCATATTTATCAAAATCACCGTGAGCAAGTCGAGCTACAGTTGAAGCGCGATCTCTATACGCCGCCAACATTGACGCTCAACACTGAAGTTACAGATATTTTTGCGTTTAATTATGAAGATATTAGCGTTAATGGCTATGAATCCCATCCTGCTATCAAAGCTAAAGTTGCGGTATAAAAATCTGTTTTTACATCATTCTTCTGATAAAAACTATAAGGATATATTATGAGTTATGCCAACATCGAAGTTGCCCAAATCGCGGCTATTAGTCTCAGTCGCTGTATCGGTAAAGATAACGAGCTGCCGTGGCATATCTCAGCAGATTTGCAGCATTTCAAAAAGATGACGACCAAACCAAACGATGGTGCGATTCAGGGTGTCGTCGTGATGGGTCGCAAGACTTTTGAGTCCATGGACAGCAAGCCCTTGCCAAAGCGTGTGAGCTTTATCGTCACGACGCAGCGAGATTATGCTGGGCAAAAAGGTCTTGAAGACCGTGACGATGCTTATGTGGTACATAGTTTAGATGAGGCTTTAACGCAAGCGGCCAGCCTTGCACAGGATACCAATCTCGATACGATTTGGATCATCGGTGGCGAGCGCGTGTTTAGCGATGCTTTCACATATACCGATCGTGTTGAGCTCACCCATGTCGATATCGAAATCACTGATGGTGATGCGTTTTATCCTGAGCTGCCGAGCGAATTTGAAATATCAGCAGAATCTGAGCAGATGTACGATGAAAAAAGTGGTTTAGATTTTAGATTTGTGACTTATGTGAAAAAACCTGCTGAGTAATGGCAGCCCATTCATTAAAAATATTAGACAATTGGGGCTGCTGTAGATAATTCTAAAGCAGCCCCAATTTTTATTATAGTAAATCTGGATTTAGCAAATATTAATCCACTTACTCATGCAGCACTTTATAAACGGTTTTTGCTAAGACTGGACCAATACCCTGCACACCTGCCAGCTCTTGTTGAGACGCGCCAAGCAGTTGCTGCATGCCACCAAAGTGATTCAGTAAGTCACGGCGGCGCTTCTCACCAAGCCCTGGTATCACCTCAAGCACTGACGACGAACGGCGTTTATCACGCTTTTTACGGTGCGCTGTGATGGCAAAACGATGCGCCTCATCGCGAATGTGCATCAATAAATGCAGCGCCTTACTATCCATAGGCAAATCAAGCGGCTCATGATCGATAAAATGTAAGACCTCAAGCCCTGCCTTACGCCCCTCGCCCTTTGCCAC
>JARIAA010000215.1 GCA_029264635.1 Psychrobacter sp.
GGTGAATGCGCGACCGCATAAGCCACATCACAACATTCTTGAGTTGTCTTACCGCCCGTGACTTTTACGGTCATAAATTTTGTAGCGCCCTCACCATCACGCACAATCAATTGCGCCAAACGGACAAACACCTCGCTTAAGGCATTAAATAATGGTTGATAATGCGGATGCTTAGGGCTGTCGATGACCTCTGCGCTGGCAGCGCCCGTCGCTATAAATACGCAGCAGTCATTGGTTGAGGTGTCACCATCAACCGTAATGCGGTTAAATGACTGCTCATTAATCGCCATCAGCATCTCTTGTAATAGGTCAGCTGCGATATTGGCATCAGTTGCCACATAACCTAACATCGTCGCCATATTAGGACGAATCATGCCGGAGCCTTTTGAGATGCCCGTAATATGGTAGCTAGTGCCTGCAACCTCTACTTTTTGACTGGCAAGCTTAGCAATAGTGTCAGTAGTGCGAATACCATTAGCCGCTGCTAGCCAATTATTAGCGTCTAAATTGTCTAAGGCACTATCTAGTCCTGCTATAATCGCCTCACTATTTAACGGCTCACCGATGACACCAGTAGAAAACGGCAATACTGCATTGGTGTCTACGCCAGCTTTACTAGCTAAGGCCGCACAAATCTCTTGTGCCCGGCGCTTACCATCAGCACCTGTCCCCGCATTAGCATTACCTGTATTGGTCACTAAGTAGCGCGGATTTATCTTCGCGAAATGTTCGCGCAATACACGTACGGGTGCGGCGCAAAATGTGTTTGTTGTCGTCACAACTGCGCTGGTCGCAGTCTCAACAATTTCGATTACTACTAAATCATCGCGATCTTTATAACGCACGCCTGCTGCGGTCGCACTTAATTTAATACCATTGATGGGGTAAATAGTATGAGGTACTGCAACGTTTCCGACAGCCATATTAAATCCTTATTAATTAATTTTTAGAATGATTTATGAAAATTACATTCATAGAGGTTACATTCATAGAAGTTATATTCATCAATACTAAGCTTTATTTAAATCAAACGCTGACCAAATCGGCGCATGATCAGAAGGTTTTTCCATAGCACGCAGCTCGTAGCTGATACCTGCATCAACACATTGGCTTGTTAAGTCAGCCGTACATAGGATATGGTCAATACGTAAACCGCGCTTTGGCTCATCATTAAAGCCACGACTACGATAGTCAAACCAGCTATACAAATCCGTACTTTCTGGATAATGTAGACGGTAGGTGTCAATAAGCTCTCGTGCCATCAGCTTCGTATACCACTCACGCTCTTCTGGCAAAAAAGAGGTTCTTTTATTTTTAAGCCAGCGCCTAGCATTATCCTCGCCGATTCCGACGTCTATATCTTCTGGTGCAATATTCATATCACCCATGACAATGAGCGAGCGCCCTTCGGCTTTTAGAGTATCAATATAGTTAATTAAATCAGCATAGTAGGCGCGTTTCATCGGAAACTTAGTTGGATGGTCTTGGCTCTCGCCTTGTGGAAAGTAACCATTAAGCACATCAATCTTGCGTCCTTGCAACTCATAACGCGCGTGAATAAAGCGTCTTTGCGCCTCTTCATCTTCGCCAGGAAAGCCCTTTTGTACAAATATGGGGGCAACCTTTGATAACAGGGCTACTCCGTAATGTCCCTTTTGTCCAAAATACTCAACGTGATAGCCAAGGCTCTCTACATCTTTGAGAGGGAACTGTTCATCATGAACCTTAGTTTCTTGTAACCCCATTACGTCAGGGTCAATGATTTCTTTCACGGCTTCTAGCTGATGTTGACGAGCACGAATCCCATTGATATTGAAGCTAACAAAACGGGTCATACGATATCCTATATTAACAGGTTCAAGTTTAATCATTCTTAGTAAATTATTTTTAATAAATCTTTGAATAGACTGCGATGCAAGATAACTATGATAACAGAGCTAGCGGTTGCGCACGCTCAAATCTTAAGCTACAGTAGAAAACTTATCTCCTTTATAAACTGTTACGACATAAAAGATAATGGCATATTTTGACTTTAATAACGCTCATGCCATTCAAACTGATCGGCGCTGAGTTATTTTATTAAGCATTATATCAGCCAAACTACGTGAGCCAATTTATGACTACCGCAACATCAAATTCTATAGCTGCACCCTTATTTTCTACTAACTATCATATCTATATCAATCATACCGATGCAGGCGGCATAGTCTATCATGCCAATCATCTGGTGTTTTTTGAAAACTGCCGCCGTGACTGGTTCACAAAGCTTGGTTTGAATGGCTATTTTATGCATTCTGATGACGGTGAGCTGCAACATTTTGTCGTGAGCCAAGCGCAGCTACAGTATAAAAAAGCTATCTTTTTGGACGAAGTTATTAATGTCCGTATCGATAAAGTTGAGCTAAAACCTGCCAGTATTATTTTTTATCAAAGCATTCATCGCCAAGTGTCAGCAGACGTGGATGAAAAGAGTACAAGCGATGCAAACACTTTATTGAGTAGTACCAAGATTGTCATTGCCTGCGTACAAAATCAAACCAAGCCCGAACAAATAGAGTCAGCCAATAACGCTGATCCAGTCGCTAGTGTGGTGCCAATAAGACCTATTCGAGTACCAGAAAATCTTCATCGAATCATAAAACAAGCGATTTTGGCGCAACAAAGCCCTGAGCAGTAAGCCTTATTCATGGACATTTATAACGAAGCTTTGCTTACCTTTCAAAATATATGGGTACATAGTAAGCGTTCTACTATGATAAGTACTGGGGGTGAAAAGGATACTACTGTCATACCTAACAAATGGCTTGCGCGAATAAAGAACAAGCTTGATGGCGAAGTAGATAATTCTTTAGCTACTCATAAACGAGAGTTAATAACTGGTGTTAGTGGCACATTAGTAGAGGGGCAAGTGACCGTATTAACGGGGCATTCTGGCAGTGGTAAATCTGTATTACTCAGAGTGCTAGCAGGGCTTACGCCTCTCACTATAGGCAATGTCTGGCTACGTCAAGATGGTAGCGAGCATAAAAATAATAGCGAACAAAATAGCCATGACTATCATAGCATCCATGACATCTCACCTATACAGTGGCGCGCGCAAGTTGCCTTACTTGCCCAGCACCCACAGCTAGTAGAGGGCAGCGTCCTTGAAAACTTACAACTGCCCTATCGCTTGCAAGCCCATCAGCACGACCAGTTTAATATTGACTGGCATATAGAACAGCTTGCTCATCTAAAGCGTCCAGCTCAGCTTTATTGGTCTGATACTCGCTTGGATTTTTGCCCGTGAACAGTGGTATGAAGTATTA
>JARIAA010000253.1 GCA_029264635.1 Psychrobacter sp.
ACCAGCTACCTAACGACACTTTTGATGAAGTGCTAATCGGTAATACCAATCAAGCGGGTGAGGACTCACGCAACATCGCTCGTAATGCTGCATTGCTAGCAGGACTCGATGTTACAACGCCTGGTCAGACTGTCAACCGTCTATGTGCTTCGGGGCTATCCACTGTCGTCGATGCTGCGCGCGCCATTACTTGTCATGAGGGTGACGTAATGTTAGTGGGTGGCGTCGAATCGATGACGCGAGCGCCTTTTGTATTTGCCAAATCAGAGCAGCCGTTTAGCCGTGATTTTAAAGTATTTGATACCACCATTGGCAGCCGCTTTCCCAATCCTCTTTTGACGAAAGAATTCGGTAGCGATAGCATGCCGCAAACGGGAGATAATGTCGCTCACAAATATGACATTACTCGTGAAGAGTCAGATAAGTTTGCAGCCGCCTCACAAGCTAAGTATCAAGCCGCCAAGCAAGCAGGGTTCTTTGATGATGAAATAACGCCCATTATGATATCGCAAGGTAAAAAATTACCAGATAAAACGATTGAAGAAGATGAGCATCCTCGCGCCAGCTCTACTGTGGAAGCATTGCAAAAGCTTAAACCTTTAAATGAAAATGGTGTTGTTACGGCGGGGAACGCATCAGGGATTAATGATGGCGCAGCTGCGCTGATTATTGGCTCAAAGCAAGCCGAAGAAAAGTTAGGCTTTAAGCCGATTGCCAAGATTCTTTCCTCTGGTGCGATGGGTGTTGAGCCGAACATTATGGGCGTAGGCCCGGTTGAGGCCATTAAACTGGCATTGAAACGCGCCGATTTGACTCTCGATGACATGTCCATTATTGAGATTAACGAAGCATTTGCCTCGCAAGTACTGGGCTGTCTAAAAGGTTTAGATATCGACTTTGATGATAAGCGCGTCAATCCTAATGGCGGTGCGATTGCCGTCGGACATCCGCTTGGTGCATCAGGCGCAAGACTTGCGTTAACGAGCGCGCGCGAGCTACAGCGCATAGGCGGACAATATGCTGTGGTTAGTTTATGCATTGGCGTTGGGCAAGGGCTTGCCATGGTGATAGAACGCGTTTGATCCTTTAAGCTATCTTTATTATTTCTATCCTCGCCATATTTTATTATCAAGGATGACAATCATGACTATGACGCCCACCATACTTAATCAACATGAAGACTACCAACAAGCCGAAAACGCCTACGGTTTTCCTTTGATTATCAAGCAGCTGCTAAACCGTGCAAAGATCGCCTCTAAAGATCAAACCATTAGCTATGCCGATAAGGTCACCTATACGTATGCTGAATTTTTTAAGCGTATCAACCGCTTGGCAAATGTCCTTAAAAACATGGGTTTGCAAGCAGGCGATGTGGTTGCAGTCATGGATTGGTACAGTCATCGTTACCTTGAAGCGTATTTTGCGGTGCCGATGTCTGGCATGATTTTGCAAACGGTTAATGTCCGTTTGGCTGAAGATAAAGTGCTGTATACCATTAATCATGCTAAGCCAAAAGCGTTGTTATTAAACGCTGAATTTGAGCCCATGGCTAAAAACTACCGCCATGAAGCCCCAAGTATTGAGCAAATTGTTTGGCTCGATGACACTCAGTATAGTAATGGCGGCGAGTATGGCGAAGACAATTATCGTGGACACAACAGGGAAGCTAAGCCAACTAGTATGCCAGATTATGTCGCAGGTGAGTATGAGGTGATGCTAGCTGCAGCCAGTGATACGTTTGATTTTCCAGACTTTGATGAAAATACCATCGCTACGACATTTTATACCAGTGGCACAACGGGCGACCCAAAAGGGGTTTTCTTTACCCACAGGCAGATCGTATTGCAGACGCTGGCAAGTACGCTAGCATCCGCGCTAAATGCCGAAGGTCAGGGCGCGCGCTACAATGATGTCTATATGCCAATGACGCCGTTATTTCATGTGCATGCTTGGTGCTGGCCATATGGCGCTACCATGATAGGGCTCAAACAGGTATATCCAGGACGCTATCTCGCTCCGATGCTAGTGGACTTAATTGAGCAGCACAAAGTCACGCTGTCACATGGCGTTCCAGCGATTTTACAGATGCTATTAAAAGAGATGGCAACGCGAGGACGTAAGTTTGATGGCCTCAAGTTGTTATTAGGCGGCTCAAAGTTGAATGAAGGTTTGGCAAAAGCAGCCATTGAAAGCGGTATCGAGTTTATGTCTGGGTTTGGCATGTCAGAATCCTGCCCTGTGCTGTCGAGAGCAGTATTTGATGATAAAACGGACTCCATGGAGATGACAGAACAGCTGAATTATCGTTGTCTTTCGGGTTCACCCATTATGCTGGTGTCGATGGAGATTTGGGATGAAAACGGCACAGCGCGACCAATGGATGGTCAGTCGACAGGGGAGCTAGTAATTAGTGCGCCTTGGTTGACCCAAAGTTATTTTAAAAATCCAGATGCGGGTAATAAGCTGTGGCGCGGCGGCTGGATGCATACTCAGGATATTGCCTGTATGACTGCGGACGGCACCCTAAGCATTACCGATAGACTTAAAGACGTGATTAAGTCTGGCGGCGAGTGGGTATCCTCGCTTGAAGTCGAGACTATTTTATCCTTTCATCCCAGCGTCGCTGACATTGCGGTGATCGGAGTGCCCGATGAAAAATGGGGCGAGCGTCCTTTAGCATTAGTCGTCTTAAAGCCTGAATATATCGACACCAAAGCAGAAGACATTTTAGCGTTAGGTCATCAGGCCGTAGAAAAAGGCTGTTTACCAAAGTATGGCGTGCCAAGCGATATAAAGTTTGTATTAGAATTGCCAAAAACCAGTGTAGGTAAACTTGATAAGAAGGAAATGCGGATGATGCACGCAGAACAATCAATTTAAACCTACAGATAACTGTTTGTCACTGTGTCAATTGCATACTAA
>JARIAA010000255.1 GCA_029264635.1 Psychrobacter sp.
ACTCCTGACGCGTCCTTATGATATGGGCGATATTTTTGGTCAATTGTTTTTAAAGACTGAAGGTTTATATTCTGTCGCGATTGGTGCGTCGGTTACTTTTATCTTTTTGTTTATCTTGTTTGGTGCTTTTTTAGCGCGCTCGGGCATGGGACAACTGTTTAATGACCTTGCATTGGCACTGGCTGGTGATAAGAAAGGCGGCCCTGCAAAGGTCGCGGTCATCTCAAGTGGGTTTATGGGCAGTATCAATGGCTCAGCCTTGTCAAACGTCGTCAGTACGGGGGCGTTTACCATTCCTTTGATGAAAAAGGTCGGCTATCACAAAGATTTTGCAGGCGCAGTAGAAGCAAGCGCGTCCGTTGGCGGGCAGATATTGCCACCGATTATGGGCGCCAGCGCCTTTATCATGGCAGAAACGACGGGACTGCCATACAGTACGATTGCTCTAGCTGCCTTATTGCCAGCAATACTGTATTACCTCGGTGTTATCGCCCAAGTGCATTTTCGTGCAGGCCGTCACGACTTAAAAGGTATGGCAAAAGAGAGTTTACCGCAAGTAAAAGAGGTATTAAAGGCGCGTGGTCATATGCTGTTGCCAATTGTATTTTTGATTTATTTATTAATTAAAAACGTGCCCATAGGTTACGCAGCGGCTTATACTATTGGTTTTACCGTTATAGTAAGTATGTTACGCAAAGAAACTCGGATGGGTATTTCTGACATTCTCGCCGCACTAGAAGACGGGGCAAAGCAGTCATTAGCCGTCATGGCAGCCTGTGCGGTAGTGGGGATTATCATTGGCGTGGTGAGCTTGACCAGCTTTGGTACGGTGATGACGTCATCGATTGTAACACTTGGCGCAGGGTCATTGTTGTTTACCCTAATTTTAACGATGTTGGCGTCGATGGTGCTGGGCATGGGACTGCCTTCTATTCCCGCTTATATTATTACGGCAACGATGGCAGCTCCAGCGCTAGCAGGTTTTGATATTCCGATTTTATCAGCGCATATGTTCGTGTTCTATTTTGGCATTTTTGCTAATATTACGCCGCCAGTATGTTTGGCCGCCTTTGCAGGTGCTGGTATCTCGGGCGGCGACCCCATGAGGACAGGTTTTTTATCGCTTAAGCTGGCACTCGCTGGATTTATTGTGCCCTTTATGTTTATCTATAATCCGACGATGCTGATGATAGATCCGACGGGTTTAGCAGTAACAGCAAAAGATTTCCCGCTACCACCCGTTCTTGATATTGTCATAGTTGCTATCACGTCTATTACTGGCGTCATCGCTTTAAGTGCAGCCCTAGAGGGGTATTTTAAAGGGGCGATGAATCCAATAATGCGCGCAATATTAGCTATCGGGGCGCTACTCTTGATTTATCCTGAGCTTACAACTAGTATTGCAGGCGGTGCAATTGTAGTGTTTATTGCGGTTTGGAACGTAAAAACAAGTGAAACGCCAACCCCAACTTTGACTGTTTAAATCGTTAGATTTAGACGCTTTAAAGATTTATTAAAGTTACTTCACTCTTAACTATTTATCTTTATTGGCACAGAGTTTTTAACCCAACCTGCCGTAATCCTAGAATGCTTTATAAAAAAGGGTGAACCTTAAATACCGACTGTTCACCCTTTTGCTATTTTATCTACAGGCATGAGTTTAACAACTTGCTTATTTAACAACCAAGCTTACCTTCTGCTTCTAATGCCTTTTTACTGCGAATCGGTGCGGGGCAATCTTCGCCATAATACTGACGATCGGCAAAGTAGCTTGAGCGTACCATAGGGCCTGCCCAAATGCTAAAGAAGCCGATCTTTTTGCCATAATCCATATAACGCTGGAACTCATCTGGATGGACATAACGATCAACGGGCGCGTGATTTTTACTGGGCTGTAGATATTGACCGACCGTAATCATATCGACGTTATGCGCTTTTAGATCATCGAGCAGGGCATAGATTTCTTCTTCGGTCTCACCAAGTCCCACCATAAAACCACATTTGGTCGCGATATCAGGACGACGCTCTTTATAAAGCTTAAGCAAGTCAAGCGAGTGCTGATAATCAGAACCAGGACGAAACGCTTTATAAAGACGCGGCACCGTTTCGATGTTATGGTTAAAGACATCTGGCGGCGTTTCGGTCAATAAATCAAGCGCAATCTCCATACGACCACGGAAATCTGGCACGAGTATCTCAATCAAGCAGTTTGGGCTTAGCGCGCGCGATTCATTCAGCACTTCAACGAAATGGGCAGCACCGCCGTCCTTTAAGTCATCGCGGTCGACCGAGGTAATCACTGCGTATTTTAGACCCAAACCTTGAATGGTCTCAGCGGTATGACGCGGCTCGTCCTTATCTAGCTCATTGGGACGACCATGACCGACGTCGCAGAACGGGCAACGACGGGTACAGATATCACCCATAATCATAAAGGTTGCCGTACCATCAGCGAAGCACTGCGGCAAGTTCGGGCAAGCGGCCTCTTCACAGACGGTATAGAGCTTTTGCTCACGCAAGGTAGCTTTGATTCGTGCCACTTCCGCAGGTGACGACATTTTGACCCGAATCCAATCTGGCTTTTTCTTCGCCTCAACGGTCGGAATCACTTTAATGGGGATACGCGCAACTTTATCGTAGCCACGTAGCTTTTCACCTTGGATGGCTTTTTTGGGTTTTGCACGGGCAGCGGGGACGTGGGTTTGTACGGCGTTTGTCATAATCAAATCATCTCTTAACCCTTGATAGGATAAGGGTTTATGGAATTACTAACATGTTTTATGAATGCAGCTATTATAGCAGATATCTGCTGTATGATTTTTAAGAAATAACAGTAAGGCTACTATGAAGTGGCTCTGAATTATAGTTTTATTTACTTATATCAATATTCATCTCACTGAATACTGCTATCGCAGCACGAAATGCTTCTTGAGTAGCAGGTGCGCCGCAATAAGGTAGGCTGTGCATCAATACTTCTCGGATTTCTGCGACGCTAGCGCCATTATTGATCGCTCCTCTTATATGACCTTTTAGCTCGCTTGGGCTTTTTTGTGCAATTAAAAAAGCCATGGTCATTAGCGAGCGATACTTGCGCGGCAGTATCGAGTCATCCTGCCAAGTACTGCCCCAAGCGTGTTCAATAATCCAGTCTTGCAGCGGCTGAGTAAATGGTGTTGCTGAGTCGAGGGCACGTTTGACGTGCTGCTCACCCATCACTTCGGTACGAACCTTTAGACCATTTTCGTAATTGGTGTTATCGTCCATCTTATTGTCCTTAATATTTACGGGTAAAGTCTGTTTTATCAAGTCATGTCTGCAAAGATTCACTGATGAAAGACATTTTATAAGTTTTTAGATGATAAGAGTATAGCAGGCACACTATTTTATTTGAGCGCGACAATCATATTATTGATGGTACTATTTTTATAATAAATGTCCAATATGGCCTTATTCTGCGCCTTTTCGCGGCTCAGCCATTAACTTTTTGAGCGTTTTAAGCTATGATTGCACGGATAATTATTCCATCTAGTATATAGACGCAGGCTGTCATGCTGACTACCCACGTAATGTGCTAATCTCCAAATAACGAGGACGACTATTGTGTTAGAAGCTTATCGTAAACATGTCGCAGAACGTGCTGAGCTAGGAACGGTTCCGCTGCCACTAAATGAAAAACAAGTAGCAGAATTGGTAGAGCTACTCAAAAACCCACCAGCGGGTGAAAATGAGTTTTTAATGGACTTGCTTGAAAACCGTATTCCAGCTGGCGTTGACCAAGCCGCTTATGTGAAAGCGGCATTTTTAGCCGCTATCGTTAAAGGTGAGGCGACTTCACCACTTATCAGCAAGAAAAAAGCCGTTGAAATCTTAGGTACGATGCAAGGTGGTTATAACGTTCAGCCATTAGTTGCGGCATTAGACGACAGCGAAGTCGCACAAGAAGCGGCTGATGCGTTGAAAAAAACATTACTCGTATTTGATGCGTTCAATGACGTCACCGAAAAAGCTGAAGCTGGCAATGACATTGCAAAAGAAGTCGTGCAATCTTGGGCGGATGCTGAGTGGTTCTTAAGCCGCCCTGAAGTGCCAAAGAAAACCACTTATACCACTTTTAAAGTCACTGGCGAAACCAACACCGATGACTTGTCACCAGCGCAAGACGCGTGGAGCCGCCCCGACATTCCATTGCATTCATTAGCCATGCATAAAAACTCTCGCGACGGCATCTTTGCTGACGAAGAGGGCGTTGTTGGTCCAATGAAGCAAATCGAAGCGCTAAAAGAAAAAGGTCATCCACTCGCTTATGTGGGCGACGTAGTTGGTACGGGTTCTAGCCGTAAGTCTGCGACTAACTCAGTACTGTGGCTCATGGGCGATGATATCCCGAACGTGCCAAATAAGCGTGGCGGCGGTCTAGTATTAGGTAACAATATTGCCCCTATTTTCTTTAATACCATGGAAGATTCTGGTGCATTGCCCATCGAAAAAGTCGCGGTTGATAACCTAAACATGGGTGATGTGTTTGACATCTATCCGTACGAAGGCAAAATCACTAAGCATGACTCTGACGAAGTACTGTCAACGTTCAAACTAAACTCACCGACACTCCTTGATGAAGTGCGCGCGGGTGGCCGTATTCCACTAATCGTTGGTCGCGGCTTGACCAATCGTGCTCGCGAGTATATGGGTTTGGGTCATTCAGAGGTGTTTGCAAAGCCAGAAGAGCCAGCTGATACGGGTAAAGGCTTTACTCTTGCGCAAAAAATGGTCGGAAAAGCTTGCGGCCTAGAAGGCGTACGTCCAGGCATGTATTGTGAGCCTAAGATGACGACCGTTGGCTCGCAAGATACCACAGGTCCTATGACTCGGGATGAGCTAAAAGACTTGGCCTGTTTGGGCTTCCAAGCGGATTTAGTTATGCAGTCATTCTGTCATACCGCCGCTTATCCCAAGC
>JARIAA010000071.1 GCA_029264635.1 Psychrobacter sp.
ATGTGGCGGTGGGTAACAACTCTGTCACGCTCGGTAATGATGCACTTGGCGGCGCGGTTGCTTTTAAAACGGTCGATGCCGCTGATTTACTTAAACCCGGTCAAAAGATTGGTGCCAAGCTAAAAGCCGGTTATGCCAGTAATAATGATGAGCTATTGACGTCAGCCACCGTTTTTGGCGCACCGTCTGATAATGTGGATTTATTGGCTTATTATGGCAAGCGTGATACCAGCTCGGGTGAAGACGGTGAAGGCCGTGAGTTGTTTGAAGACAGTGAGAGCGAGAGCTTCTTATTAAAAGCCGGTGCTTATGTTGGTGATGACCATCATGTAGGCGCAAGCTTTAGCCGTACTGATAGAGAAGGGACTTTCCCATTCCGCCCAGATTTTCCAAGCCTCGGCGATGATCCGATTCCACAAAAAGTAAAGCGCGATACCTATACGCTTGATTATAACTTTAACCCAGTCAACGCACTTATCGACGTGGATACCACCATTTATCAAACCGAAACCCAGATTTTGCGTGATAATGATCCGAAAACATCGCCAGGCTATGATTGGGATGCAAAAGTAAAAACCACTGGTGGCAAAATTGAAAACACCAGTGTGATTGATGCAACGTCAGGACGCCATAAACTGATCGCAGGGTTGGAGCACTATAAAAAACAGTCAGATTTTTATACCGCTAAAGACCGTGCAACAAAACTGCCTGCATCAGGGGAAGATAGTGCTAAAAATACCTCAGTCTATTTAGAAGACCAATGGCAAATGGGTAAACTAACGCTAACGCCAGGCGTACGTTATGATCGCTACGAAGCGCCAGATTTTGTCGCTGCTGGTAAAACCTATGATAACGTCGTCGGTGCGCTAGCAGCAAGCTACGAGATTGCGCCACGTACGCAGGTTTTTGCTAGCTATACCCAGCTATTTAATGGCCCAGATTTAAGCCAAGCGATTTTTAATCGAGATGGTGCTGGCACTGTGGTCAACAACGACTTAAAAGCAGAAGAGGGCGATAATACCGAAGTAGGTATCGTCACAACCTTGCGTGATCTCAGCACCGCTAATGATTCGCTACAACTAAGCGGTAAATATTTTGAAACCAATATTGAAAACTATATCGAGTTTATACGCTCAGGTCTAAGCTGTGGACCAAACCTTGGGAATGATTGCCAAGGTGCGGTCAATAAGGACGAAGATTATAAAATAAAAGGTGTTGAGCTGGCTGCTGATTATAAAATGAATAACTTGAGTATGGGGCTAAGCTATGCTCAGGCGCGTAGTAAAGGTGAAGATACTGGTTATAGTTTTTATTCACAAACAGGATCAGGCTCAGATGCTGGCGATAAATACATGGTCAATCTAGCCTATCAACCAACCGATACTACTGAGCTTGGCTGGCGCAGTACCTATGTCGCTCCTGTCACACAGACCTTTATAAGTAGAGGGGAAGTTACAGAACTTAAAAAACCAAGCTATGATGTGCACGATATCTTTATGAGCTACTTGCCAACACAAGTAGAAGGTCTAAAAGCCACGGTTGGTGTATACAATATCTTCGATGAAACTTATGCCAGTCATGCTTCAAGATTCGATCCTCTAAAAGATGATAGCACGGACTTTGAGCCAGGCCGTAATATCAAAGCTTCTTTAACCTATCAGTTTTAAAGCATTGTCTTTATCATTATCCAAAACCATTATAAAAGATCAGCTATTTATATATAAATAGCTGGTTTTTCTTATTTGTTGGATTGTAGGTTAGGTTGTTAACTCAGTATTTTGATTTTACAAAGTTCTAAAGCTGGACTAAAGCCGCAGCCTATGTTTACTAGATTTTTAGCAGCGTTTACGATTGTCACTAAAGCTTTAGTTGTAAAAATATGCTGTAGGCTATCCCAACGGTAAAGAGTAAGGAAGCAAATAGCTCGCCCAGCATTACACTTCTATGCCAACTACTGTTTTCGTCAAAGTTTTTTGTATAATCTACTGAAGAGATATCTTGAGTAAAATCCATAGGAATAACGACTAATCTTAGCGTATACAAAGTAACACCTAACCACATCAGGGTATTTGCTATCTCTTTATTTAAAGCATAATAAATACACAGACAAAAGCTTATGATTGAAAGTAATATCGATAGATTTTTGTAATTTATCCAGCGATGATTCAATAGCATTTTATGCATTAATAATTCCTTTTATCGTTTGCAAAGCTTTATATCTAAACTGTATCCACAATCACAGGTCGGCCTGCATGAGTCAGCACGGTAGCCTCAACGTTATATAGCTCTTTCATCGTCTCGTGCGTCAGGACATCAACGGGAGCGCCAGTTGCTAGCACTCGCCCATCTTTCATAGTGACTACCGTATCGGCAAACTGCGCGGCTTGATTGATATCATGTAGAACGATCACCACCGTTTTTTGCTCGGTATGACTCAAATGGCGCAGCTCGCGCATCAAGCGCCTAGCATGATACATATCTAGATTGTTGAGCGGTTCATCAAGTAGCAGGTAAGGCGTATCTTGACAAACAATCATCGCAATTAGCACGCGCTGACGCTGACCACACGATAGCGTGGATAAGAAGCGATTGGTAAGCTCTTGCAATTCAAAACGCTCGATAATCTCATCTACTTTTTGCTGATCATCAGCGCTTGGTTGTCCTTGATGATAAGGGTAGCGTCCAAACATCAACAGCTCATGCACGCGTAGACGCCCCTGCACTTGATTGTCTTGCCCAAGCATCGCTACGATCTTAGACAGCGTGCGCGCATGACAGCTGACAATATCGTGCTCCTCATTACCTACAACGAAACTAACTTGCCCAGATTGCAGCGGTTGCAGGCGCGCCATCACCGAAAACAAGGTCGATTTGCCAGCACCATTTGGCCCTATGAGGGCAATCACTTGGGAGGGTGGCAAAGTCAAGTTAATGTCATGCAGGATGTGCTGTTTGCCGATGTGGTGGGAGATATTCTTTATTTTAATCATAGTAGTTCTTGTTTGTAGAGAGTTTTAACCTTGAGCGTTTTAAAAAGTCATCAGTAACGGCGATAGGTCATAAATATGAGTAATAAAAATACTATGCCGCCCGCCAGTTCAATGACCACTGATAATACGCCTGCCATGCCCAATACTTGTTCAAATATGGTTTGACCAAGTACCAAGCAAATCATCGCCACCAAGCTGACCAATATTAAACGCTCGCTGTGATACATGTGCCGCGCCATGCGATTGGTCAAAGCGCAGACGAGTAAACCAAAAAAGGTCACTGGACCGACCAGTGCCGTTGCCGTAGCGACCAATACGGCGATGACGGCTAATAGTCCAAACGCCAAGCGTTGGTAATTGATGCCAAGGTTAATTGCTTGGGATTTGCCAAGCATTAAGACATCGCATTGATAACGCCTGCGCCAAATAAATATAGCGCTAATGGCACAAATAAAGAGACTGATGCTAAGGAGTTGTGGATTGACCGTATTGAACTGCGCGTAACTGGCGGACTGTACCACCACGAAGTCATCGGGATTAATGAGCCGTGCAACCAGTGCAGATAAGCTGCGAAACAATACACCAAAGATAACACCTACCAAGATAAGGCGCGTCAAATCCTGATGGCTTTTCGAAAATAGCACTCGAAATAATAATAACGATGCGCCAAACATCAGGACGATCTCAAGCGTAAATTTGACGATGGGATTAATGCTAGTAAAGCTAATCGCACCCAAAAAAAATACCAATGAGCTTTGTAGCAAGACATATAATGAGTCGAAGCCCAACAGGGATGGCGTCAAAATAGGATTGTGGGTTAGCGTTTGAAACAATAAGGTCGATACACCAATTGCATAGCCGACGATCATTAATGCCAGCAGTTTTTTGCCTCGTAATGGCAGGGCAAAATCCCAATGACCATTGACGTTGATGGTTAAAAATAAGATAGCTGATATCAGTAAAATAATAGCCGCTACCAAACGGGGATGACAAGCGATAGCTTGCCAAAGCTTGAAGAGCCAACTTCCTTTTGAGCGATCTTTTGAGTGATGGCTTGATAAGTTGCCTTCAGCCGTAGACGTAGCATTATTGTGCG
>JARIAA010000090.1 GCA_029264635.1 Psychrobacter sp.
GTACATTATCAGTATCTCCCAAAGGCAAGTCCACGACAGCGCGAATATGGTTTTCAAATTGACTGGTCACAGCGCCTTCAATGCTCCAGTGCCCAGAGTTGTGTACACGCGGGGCAATCTCGTTAGCAAGTAGATAATCGTGACCACGCGCGTCTTTGGCAACGAACAATTCTAGCGCCATCACGCCCACATACTTTAGATGATTCATGACTGTGGTAATAGCTTCTTTTGCTTGATTAAATAGGTGGCTGGTGCCAACAGCAGGCGCTTGGGTCTTGGCTAAGATGCCATGATGGTGATGATTTTCAACCAAATCATAACAGCGCACACTGCCGTCTTGGGCTCGCGCTGCAATGATAGAGACTTCACGGCTAAAGTTAACGAAACCCTCTGCGATGAGCGGCGCAGGAGTTGGCGTAAGGCTACCTTTACCGCTGATTGCCTCTTTCAGGTCTTGCCAAGCGGCTTTGATATCGCCATCTTGCTTGATGACATACTGACCTTTGCCGTCGTAACCACCGCGACTGGTTTTGAGGACAATGGGCAAGCCTAATTGCTCGCAAGCCTGCTTTAACTCAGCCTGCGTACTAATTGCTATGAATGGTACGGTGGCGATAGTAAGCTCATTAAACATCTGCTTTTCTTTTAAGCGATCTTGCGCTATATCAAGGGCAATCGGTTGCGGGAACATGCCTTGTTTTTTGCCAGCCTGTGAAAGGCTTGCCAACTGCTCAACGGTTGCTGTCGGTGTATTTTCAAACTCTAACGTAAATACATCGGCGGCCGCAATGAAATCGTCTAACTGCTGGCTACTATATACTTGTCCATAAAGACGAGCGGGGCAATCAAGATTGTCTTCTAAAAATACACATTGATAGCCGAGCGGCAGAGCAGCTTGCGCAAGCATCATACCGAGCTGACCACCGCCTAAGATACCGATGGTATGGATAGTTTGAGTAATAGGATAAGCATTGGCTATGGTCATGAGAGGCTCTTTGGGTTGAAAATGGATGAAAACCAACGGTTTAAAATAGGAAAAGGTGCAACATAGGCACCTTGTATTAAGTAAAATTAAATATAGTGAGTACCAAACAAAATAAACATAATTTAACTACTAATCACACCTGGTGTAGGACTGGCTAAGATGGTCTCAGTTTGGGTATGGCGTAAATCATCAAGTTTGGTCGCAATCGTACTATCATGCAGGGCTAAAACTTGGATGGCTAGCAGCGCTGCATTATAGGCACCAGCGGTGCCGATGGCTAAAGTACCAACAGCCACCCCTTTTGGCATCTGCACGATAGAAAGCAGGCTGTCCCAACCACTCAGCATTGATGACTTAACAGGTACACCGAACACAGGAAGAGGCGTTTGGCTGGCACACATACCAGGTAGATGGGCTGCACCGCCTGCCCCAGCGATGATAACTTGTAGACCTTTATCTTTAGCCCCTTTTGCATAATCGAATAATCTATCTGGCGTGCGATGCGCTGAGACCACTTCACAATCAAAGGCAATGTCAAAATCTGCCAATAGCTGAGCGGCGAAGCTCATAGTGGCCCAATCGGACTGTGAGCCCATAATAATACCAACTTTTGGTTGGCCAGCAGGAGAGAAAATAGGATTGTTATGATGGGTGATGATGTCAGTAGCTGATCCAGTGCTCATAATGCAATATCCTCAAAACGACCATCATACAAAAATTATGCTATAGGCGTAAAGCCAAGTTTTACCAATAGTTTGAAAGCTAGCTTAATTTATTTTAGTACAGGCCTAATATGGGCTTAATAGCCAATTAGTACGCAGCAATTAATCGTGACGATATTGCACAAAATTGCTAGGTTTTAAAGGTAATGGCTGGGTGGTATCCAGCTGATAACACGTTAGGTAGCCGCTGTCGACAGCTGCTGAATAATCTGTACAAACAACTTGTGAGCTAAGAGGTTCAGGCTCTCCTGTCAGCCAATAATGTCCGACAAACACAGGCTTATGAGTCTTTATAGCAAAGTCGATATTCTCAGCTAACGCATCAATTGGAATTTGAGCAAGCGCAGATTTTGGCGCGCGAGCAACCTCATGTAGCGTGCGTGATTTTAACTCATCAAGCCACCAACGCACGCGTACCCGAGAGCGTTTCGTACCTTCTTTGTCGATCATTACCAGACCAGATGGTAGCGGCGTCTCCACACCTTTTAGCACACGCTCCAAGGCATCGAACGGTTCGGTAAATTCTTTTGCTGTCATCTTAAGCGCGTGGGGCGTCAAGCAATTATCTGCGGTGAGTAAAGGTTTGAGCAGCGCCATACTATCGACATCCCAGCACGCATGCACAAAGCAGGCGTAATCGGTCTCAATCCACAATGGAATCTCGTAGAAGCGCTCCAGCCAATACTGATGCAGCTCTGAACCAAACGGTATTTCAGCCAAAAAAGCCTCATGTTGGCGCACATGTACATCGTTATGTGAACGTAGGTAATGTCCAGGATTATCTGGATCCATCATAGCAAACGCAAGCGCATTATATTCATGATTACCCATGACAGCATCGGCAACGCCTGCATCTATCATAGCAAAGACAGTCTCAAGCGTGGCAACTTGCTGAGAACCGCGATCAATTAAATCACCAATAAAGAGTGCACGATGACCCTCTGGCGGTACAAAGTACTGACCGTTATGCGCATAACCTAGTTGCTGAAGCAGGCCTGTGAGCTTGTCTGCATAACCATGAATATCACCGATAATATCTATCATCATAAGCCGTTATCAAAACCTAAAAGTTTAAAGTAAAAAGTTAACTAAAATCGCGGCGAGAGCAGGGCATTGATGAAATGTGGCAGCACTTGTGGTTCTAGAATAATAGTTGCTACCACTCCAAAGGCACCGCCCCACATATGTGCCATATGGTTGATGTTTGAACCGCCACGTTTATTTGCATAGATACTATAGAGCACATAAGCCACGGCAAACAGTATCGCAGGAATAGGAATGATCGCAAATAAATAGATCATCTCCCACGGTGCCAACAAAATAAAAGCAAACAATACTGCCGATACCCCACCTGACGCACCAAGGCTTAAATAACTGGCATTCTTCTTATTCTTAACATAGCTTGGTATCATCGCAACAATGATGGCTAATAAATAAAATGCGACAAAACCATAACCGCCTAAAAATGGTTGATAAAGCCCTTCTATCGCGCGACCAAAAAAATATAAAGTAAACATGTTAAACAATAGATGCATACTATCAGCATGAATAAATCCGTGACTGACAAAGCGATACCATTGACCTTCACTCACCGCTGGTGGGTAAAATATCAGACGATTAAATAACGCCTTATTTTGCCATGCTAACAGACTTACGATAACCGTAACTATAATGATAAGGGTTGTGTGGTTAAACAAAGATAAATCCTTAGGCCATGCCTGATAAATAGGGACGTTACATAAATAGGGACGTTACATAAACAGCGACGTTACATACTAAGGTAAATTTGAGCAGTATCTATCAAAAATAAAAGGGAGTACTTAACGCTACGATTTGTTTTTACTCATTACAATTTCGTTTGAAACCAACCCTAAAAGCAAATTATACTGAACAAATGATTAATTTAACGTATCAATATTATATTAATTATAATAACAGTAAGGCGCCACTATCAATGACGCTCTTTTGTTGTTAATTAATAATCGTTGAAATTGAACCTACCTATTTTATAAAAAGTACTCCTGCCCTAATTATTAACGTCGCCCAAGGCCATATTCATGTCTCTTATTGACCAACTTGATGAAATCGTTTCTACCGCTGTTTTAGGCACTGACAGTAACGTGTCACATCTACTATTACTTGAACAGTTTTATGCTATTTTTATGATGCGTTTAGCGCAGCCAGCCGTATACTCCCAATTGCTACGTGGCAGTCAGCAGGATACATTGATAAATTCGCCTTCAAACGCTACTTTATTTGAACAGCTTTGGCAGATCATAAGTGAGCGTCAATTATTAATTGATGAGTTGGCAGCGCATCATCATATCGATACGCATACCACCGAAAAGCTCTTAGTTAATGCGACGCCTTTAGCATATCAAGAGCTTAAAAACTTAGCCAATGGTCAGTTTTTACCTGCATTTTTACAAGATCAGCAATCATCGTTACGACCTTATCTGCCAGTGTGGGCAAATAAGGTGATATCGTCAACAATGGACATCAATAACAATGAAAATGTGCATTTGAACAAAAACACATTCATCGATAAGAAAACGAATAATGAAAATCTGACAGCGGCTTCTATTGTACCGCATACAGGCGCTAAGCCAGCAGGAGTAGCAGATAACTTGGCATCTTCTCAGATAAAAAACGATGAAACGATGATAAATGACCAAGCCTTGGCGCAGTCATTTTTAACAGATACGTCCACTACTGCCATTCATGCCAATCCTTCTGATTATTATGATGTAGACACCTCTACTAGCCGATTAGAGATACAAGCTCGTAATCGAAAAAACGCTCTGATTGTCCGAGCGTTGTCACTCATCGGCGCACTGGTAGCAATTGGACTGTTATGGGCACTCGTTATTGAGCCTAATGATATGACAACGGTTGAACCAATGGTTACTACGCCTATTGTACCTGAGCCATCAAGTCAGCCAGTCGCTAAGGCATCGCTACCAGCTGAATTGAGCATTGGGGTAGACGACAGTGGTCAGCTATACACTTGCACAGCGATTGTTGGCGATACGGCATTACAAAGGGCTCTTGCACAAGCATTAAATGTAGGCTTTGGCAATCAGGCAAGTACTTGCAATCTGACAATCAGATCAGGCGTTGCTAATAACTTATCTGGTATCGACATAGAGGCGCTACCGAATATATTTGCCCTACTGCGTTCAGTACCCTTTGCACGATTGCAGTTGCAAAATGACCTCTTAACTTTAGAGGCACCAGATGCGCTGCTATTGCAGCGATTAATGACAGATATGCAAACGTTAGTACCGACCTTGTCTATCACTGCTGCTGCGCCCTTGCCGTTAGGAGATAATCGTGGGCTAACCAACGACAATAGTGTACAGAGCAATGATAATGAATTTAGCAATCAAAACATACCACTAGATAACACTTATGATAGTACTTATCCCAACACTCGCAATGAGCCGCCTCTTAATCAACATTATCAAGAAACCGATGATAATGGGAACGATGTCGTAGCAACAGCACCACCGTCCAATAGTCATACTGCCTCTAATGCTGCGATAGGTTCTATGTCTGCATCAGAAGTGGAGGCTTTAGCTAATACTACTATTGTCGCTGAGAAGCTACGAAATGAAAGACCAGTCGATAAAGACCTAACTACCGACAAGTAAAATTGAGATATCGTTGTATTCCTATTAATACCCTTGTTTTAGTTTCTCTATTATGTTTTTTACTCATGTTAAACGTCTATATAATGTTGGCACCTTAGTTACGTGTTATATCTGAAAAATTACCTAATGTAGCAATTACACAACAGCCTGTCCATAGAGTTAACATTTGTTTTAACATTACAATAGGGAGAGATTAATAAAAGTGATAAATACGACAGTAAATTTGAGTGTTGATTGAGTAAGACAAAATATGTAAAACGTTCTTTCATTAAGATAGTCTATTTCATTCATGATCTTGTGAAAGGGGTTTTTTATACTTAATTTATTTAAATATATATGACATATACACAATTGGAGGGAACATATTATGGATATTATTGGTCATTTAACCCGCACAGTTAGCCCCGCGGTACTAGGAGACGATCAGTCTCCTGCAAAGAAAAACCTACTCGAACAGTTTTATGCGATTTTTGCTGCACGTCTTGCGGACAACGACACCTATAACAGTTTCGCCAACGAAAACGTTGCTCGTGATGATCAAGGTTTTTATGATCGTGTGTGGACTGATGGGGCGCACCGTGATCAAATCTCACGTGAGCTTGCAGGTGAGCATAATGTCGATGCAACGGCGTCACGTGGTTTAGTTGCGATGGCAGCACCTCTTGCTTATCACGAAATCAAAAGCTTGGCAGGTACGACTCCAGTACCACAGTTTTTAAATGACAACTTAGCGAGCTATCAGCATCATATCCCAGCGTGGGCAAGTATGGTCGTTCCAGCTGGCATGATGGCAGCTGCTCCTGCTGGCAAGCGTATATCCGATACCACCAGCATGGCACCGCTGCAGCGTGAAGAAGAAAAGTCAGGTAGCTTTATGAAGGCGCTGTTACCTATTATAGGATTGATTATCTTAGGAGCACTGGCCTGGGCACTGCTGCGCGGATGTCAAGACAATCCTGAGCCTGTTGCAACGCCAGTTGTGACTGAACAACAAGAGACGACTGATACGCAAGCTATCGCAGTAGCTGATGTAGAACCAGCGTCGCTACGTATTGCTACTGGTGAAGCAAACATGCTATATGCTTGTCGTATGAACGTAGGTGATGAGACACTACAGACTACTGTTATGAATGCGATGAGTAGTACTTTTGGTAATGAAGCTGATAAGTGCCGTGCCGATGTTGATGACAACTTTGCAACTGATATGCCAGCGGCAGCTCAACTGGCCTCAATTTTACCAATTATCAAGAGTGTTCCAAATGCTAGTATGATTATAAAGGGTAATGAGATTATCGTTAATGCTGCTGATGCTGCGGTACTTGAGAAGTTGGTCACTGATTTGCAAGCGGCTGCTCCAGCAATGACAGTAACAGCTGAGGGTCCACTAGACTTGCAAGGTGAGATCGATAATAGCCTAGTTGCTGCAGATAGTGCGGTTAGTAACCTTGGTGAAAACCCAGATCCTCGTGATGTTGCTCGTGCCCTGAGCATACAAGTCATCAATTTTGAGCTTGATAAAGCGATTATCCCAGAAGTAAACAAACCGTTCCTTGATCGCGCTGCTACTATTATTCAACAAGTACCTGATATGGAACTTATGATTATTGGTCATACGGACAATCAAGCTTCTAATGCTTATAATATGAACTTATCTCGCGAACGTGCTGAAGCTGTCAGAGAATATCTCATATCTAAAGGTGTTGACGCTAGCAAGCTTATAACCAAAGGGATGGGAGAGACTGATCCTATCGCTGACAACTCAACCGAGCAAGGTCGATTCCGTAACCGTCGTATTGAGTTCACGGTCTATGACGAGTCAGCTTTAAATAGTGGTAGCATCACCAATAATTCTATCAATCCAGATCTGAACCCATTGGATAGTAATAATGACAATGTATTACCCGATAGTGATGATCGCGGTGTGAGTACCAATATGCCAGATCCTGATTTGAATCCATTAGACAGCAACAACGATGATATATTGCCTGATAGTGATGATCCAAGTCAAGGTACAGCGCTCGATCCAAACGCTCAATAATAGACGCTGTATAATAGAATTGTGAATAAAAAACTGCACCTTTATAAGGTGCAGTTTTTTATGCTATTTATAATGTAGTTATCTATAAATAGTTGGATCTAAGGTTTTATTATTTATGTCATTGGTAATTGAGACATCAGATTGAGCACTAAAGAAGAGATGTAACACATTTTCTTTAGCCTGCTGCCAATATTCAAATTGTTTACAAGTAGATTCAAGGTCACCTTTCCATAATGGCACCTGCCCACACATGGTCTTAATTCGACTTTGATTGGGGTAAGGAAGATCTTGTGCTGCTTCAGCAGCCTCATGAGCTGCAATACGATCATTGCATACTAGTGCAATATCACAACCTGCCTCAATCGCCGCGCATACACGCGCGCTGACATCTCCCGCAGCTTGCGCACCTTTCATAGATAAGTCGTCAGAAAACAATACGCCCTCAAATTTGAGTTTCTTACGAATAATATCTTGTAGCCAAACCTTAGAAAACCCTGCTGGTTTGTTGTCTACTTGCGGAAATATGACATGCGCTGGCATCAAAGCATCAAGCCAAGGTAATGTCTGAGCAAATGGTTGCATATCACTGGATAAGATTTCATCAAGGCTACGATCATCGACAGCCTCTGCGACGTGGGAGTCAGGAGCGATGGCGCCATGACCAGGGAAATGCTTGCCAGTGGTGGCCATACCTGCAGCTCTCATAAAGATCCGCAAATAATCGTTGCCTTAGCGACGCAGTTTATGCGCGGTATGAGAGCTGCAGGTA
>JARIAA010000110.1 GCA_029264635.1 Psychrobacter sp.
CGGTCACGTGTGATTCATCAATGAACAGTAGCGCATCCTCTGGGATATAATCAAACAGTGTCGGCGGCGCTTCACCCCATGGACGACCAGATAGATGCTGTGAGTAGTTCTCGATGCCATTGCAATAGCCCAGCTGTTGAATCATCTCCAAATCATACTGGGTACGCTCTTTGAGACGCTGAGCTTCAATCAGTTTATTATTATCGCGGAAGTATTCCAAGCGCGGTTCAAGCTCAGCCCGAATCGTATGACTGGCGGCCTCAAGCTTATTGCGCGGGGTCACATAATGCGACTTGGGATAAATAGTAATACGCGGTACGCTACGCACGGTCTTGCCGGTCAAGGGATCGAACCAAGTGATCTTCTCGACTTCATCATCGAACAGATGCACGCGTATCGCTAATTGCTCAGACTCAGCCGGATAGATATCGAGTAGCTCCCCGCGCAGACGATAAGTACCACGGCCAAAGTCCAGCTCGTTACGCGTATATTGCATCTCAACCAAACGCTTAATAGTCGCGGTACGATCTATCTTATCGCCCACCACCACATGCAGTAGCATCTTAAGATAACTCTCAGGATCGCCCAAACCATAAATACAGGAGACCGAAGCCACGATAATAGCATCGCGGCGCTCAAGCAAAGCGCGGGTGGCTGACAAACGCATCTGGTCAATGTGATCATTGATGGCGCTGTCTTTTTCGATAAAGGTATCACTTGCCGCTACATAAGCTTCGGGCTGATAATAGTCATAATAGCTGACAAAATACTCAACCGCATTATTCGGAAAAAAGGCTTTAAACTCACCATATAACTGTGCAGCCAAGGTTTTATTATGCGCCATAATAATAGCTGGACGCTGACACTCGGAGATAACCTTAGCCATGGTATAAGTCTTACCAGATCCTGTCACCCCAAGTAGCAACTGCTCTTGCATACCTTGATTGATGCCTTTGACTAGCTTTTCTATCGCTTGCGGTTGATCGCCCGCTGGCTCAAAGTCCGTTACCATCTCAAAAGCACGACTCGATATTTGCGTCCCTGACGCATTGACGCCCACTATTTCAGCTTCGCCTTGTAGCTGAGTGGCCAATTGATTTAACTGACGCGACGAGCGCGGTTCGGGCATACGCATATTGGATTTCTTCTTATTAAGGTTTATAACAATGTGGGGGCTTTGTCATTGTTTTTAAAGCATAATCAGCGGGTTTATCCTGAAAGCAGACTGATAAATAAACTAACGATGCATGTCTTCAGGCTAAGCTGATTTTTCATCCTAATCTAATGATATCTAAACAGTACAAAATTAAAACTACGAATACAAGCTTTTAGAAGTTTTACTTACCTTCTCAAAACTTGGCTCAAAGCCGTTATATTTTTACTTGAAGGCTGTTAAAGAGCCTTTAGCTTTACAAAGCTTTTCACGATTAACAAAGTCATTACACGACCACTCAAAAAAACCTAACGCTTGAGGGTTCATGAATCCATTTAAGCTGCTATGATGAGTACTGAATTAACTAGCAATACCTAAGCGGAACGTTTAGCCATAGTTTTTTAGCATTCATAAAAGGCAACGTCAAAAATCTGCTTAAGAGAGATAAACAGCGACTAATTATAAGACTTTTAAACCCAATAAAATAACTTTAAATAATGGAGTAGACTATGAGAGAACGTTACGCAAGTGGTATAAACGATGACACCGCTAATAAAATGATAGATTTACTAAATTCTAATTTAGCGAACTTAATCGATTTAAGTATGGATAGCAAACAGTGCCATTGGAACCTGCAAGGTAGTGGATTTATCGGTGTACATCAACTACTTGACGATACCTATGATCGCCTGACTGAGGCTTTTGATACGGTCGCTGAACGTATTGTTATCCTTGGTGGCAAAGCTAACGGTATCTCTAAGCGCGTCGTTGAAGACTCTATTTTAGAGACTTATCCAACTGATATCACTGAGGTTGACCAGCACGTTCGTGAGCTGACCAATCGCTATAAAACAATCGCAGCCTCATTGCGTGAAGCAATCGATACTGCTGGCGACGCAGGCGATGAGGACACTGCTGATTTATTAACTGAAGTTAGCCGTACTATTGATAAAGATGCTTGGTTCATTGGTGCAAACGCGCCAATGAAATAAGGTTTTTAGCTTAGCTAGCTAAATGTTTTTATCCGCAAAAATAATATAAAAGCGAAAAGGTCATCCCAGTGGGTGACCTTTTTATGTTTAGGGGTTGTGAGTTAGGTTTATACACTTATTTAGGTGGTATGTTGAACGTTTTAGATTTTGCTAAGTGTTAGACTGGGCTAAAACGTGGGCTTTAGTAATTGCTATCTGTTAGATTAGTAGTAATCTCAAACCGCGTCACTACTTTCTAGGTTCAGCACCTCAGCATTCGGTACCGATAATGTTAAGATAGCTTCTTGAAATACTGGATTGGCGCGGAACTGATTTTCGATCTTCTCAAACTTGTGAGCGAGATCCTCTTCTCGCTGATTGCCCGTGATATCGACTGCTGCTACCATAAATATCTTTTTGGGTCCGACCCATTCTAAGTGCAGATAAGAGACACTATCAATATCTGAGTGTTCAAGTAATTCACTGAGCACATAGCGGTGCATACTATCCGACACTTTATACCCTACTAAAAAATCACGGTTGCGACTAATCAAAAATATGGCGACAGCGCCTAAGAGCAAACCGACGATGATAGAACCCAGCGCGTCCCAAAATGGCTGTCCAGTATAAGCATGCATGCCCATGGCCGCCGCTGCAATCACTAAGCCGATGACCGCTGCCAAATCTTCAAAAAACACACCGCGCAGCGTTGAATTTGAGGTGTCAACCACATAACCAAAAGCACTGATATTCATCGCCTCTCCATGCTTTTTACTTTGCAGATACGCTTGCACCAACGAAAATCCTTCGAGTACAAAGGCCACTGCCAATATAATAAAGCCAATGGTATAGTTGGTTTCACTTTCAGCGGCGTTCCACTCGGTAACACCGGTATAAATAGAGACGATGGAACCAGCCATAAAGACGCCAAAAGCAGCAATCATCGACCAGACATACGACTCTTTACCGTAGCCTAAAGGATGCGTTCTATCGGCAGGTTTGATCGCTTTTTTTTCGGCGACAATCAATAATGTGCCATTACCTGTATCCGCCCAAGAGTGCGCTGACTCCGCTATCATAGAAGCAGATCCCGTCATAAACGCGGCCACTGTTTTTGCGATAGCAATGATAAGGTTCGCCCCGACTGCAATTAACACCGTTCTCAGTGAGCTTGAAGACTTATTATCCTCAGGTAAGGGATTAGCATTGTTATCAGACTTACCTGCACCGCGCGCACGCGCACTTGTTACGTTTGGGGCATCAGTGAGATGGAGTTGCGTATTGGCAATAGATGGCTTTAAACTCATACTAGACTCGATACAGTGATACTTTAGGACAAATGCGCCTATGATAGATGCATGCTTATTTATATGAGATAACAGCTTAGCCTAAAATAAGTGTATTAAAATATCAGTGGTTTTTTAGTGAGTCCTTGTTTAAAATTCAATTTTATATCATTAACTATCGCTTTTTTTAGCAGGGTTGTTCATTGTATTAGCAGAGTCTCCACTCATCTTATCGATATCACAGCTGGGACGATGTGAGCTATTCATCCGTAGATTTTTACGCGCCAAACCTGCGTCAAAGCGACATTGCTGCATGACATTTTTGATGTCAAGTGGCGGAATGGGCGTGGGCTTACCATTATCATCGATGGCAACCATCGTGAAATAACAGCTATTGGTATGACGAATGGTACGCGCACGCACGTCTTCTGCCTCAACCCGAATACCAATCTCCATTGACGTTGTGCCCACATAATTGACACTGGCGGCAAAGGTGACAAGCTCACCAACATAAATAGGCTCACGGAACATCACTTGATCGACAGATAACGTCACAACATAATTACCACTATAGCGACTGGCACAAGCGTAAGCGACTTGGTCAAGCATTTTAAGCAAATCGCCGCCATGAACATTGCCAATGAAGTTTGCCATATCAGGCGTCATAAGCACTGACATATAGAGCTCATGGTTTAATGGGGCTCTTTTGGCGGTTGAAGTTGTATTAGATTGAGGCATAGCTTTCCAGTTATCAGTTATTAATGGCGTGAATAATTGGCAATAGTGTAACGCAAACTAGCTATTTTATGACAGCTTTATGATAATCATCATCGTCTATAGCCAGTCAGCTCAAAATAAAATCGATAGGTTATTTAATACGTTGATAGCTACTTGCCACTGATATAAATTTTCCCTGCTTACAGCTGAAATACACGACACTTTTCTTTAGCTTGGGCGCTAAGACACTGTTCTATCCCCATGCTACAATACAAAAGTATCGCCAACTATCAACTTCGATTACCCAATCTCTATCCATAGCCAAAAAGGATCTCTTATGAGCGAATTGCAACTCTCTGACCGCGTTAACAACATCAAACCATCACCCACCCTTGCTATTACTAATAAAGCCAAAGAGCTAAAAGCGTCTGGCAAAGACATCATTGGTTTGGGCGCGGGCGAACCTGACTTTGATACACCAGAACACGTAAAACAGGCGGCAATTAAAGCAATTAATGAAGGTTTTACTAAGTACACCGCTGTCGATGGCACCCCAGAGCTTAAAAAAGCCATTATTGAAAAGTTTAAGCGTGATAATGACCTCAGCTATGAGCCTAATGAGATTTTGGTATCGGTCGGTGGCAAGCAGTCATTTTTTAACCTTGCACAAGCTTTTATCAATCCAGGTGATGAAGTCATTATTCCAGCACCCTACTGGGTCAGCTATCCTGACATGGTTATCATCGCTGAAGGCGTGCCCGTCATTGTGAAGTGTCCCGCTGAGCAAGATTTCAAAATCACCCCAGAGCAGCTAGAAGACGCCATTACTGACAACACTAAAATGTTAGTGCTGAACAGCCCCTCCAACCCAACGGGTATGATTTATACCTTGGACGAGCTAAAAGCTATCGCTGAGGTGCTCAAAAAGCATCCACAAGTTTACGTCGTCTCAGATGATATGTATGAGCACATTCGCTGGACGGGTGATAAGTTCTATAATATCTTAAACGCCGCACCTGAGCTAAAAGAGCGTGCAATCATCTTAAACGGTGTCTCAAAAGCGTATGCGATGACTGGTTGGCGTATTGGTTATGCAGGCGGCCCTGCCAAATTAATCGGCGCGATGAAAAAAGTACAATCACAGTCAACCTCATGTCCAGCATCGATTAGTCAAGTGGCAGCGACTGTGGCTATCAGCGGTGACCAAAGCGTATTGACACCGATGGTCGAAGCGTTTGAAAAGCGTTGTGACCTTGTCGTCGATGGCTTAAATGCGATTAAAGGCATCACTTGTCTGCGTCCTGATGGCGCGTTTTACGTCTATCCTAATATCATGCCATTAATTAAAGCGGCTGGTCTCTCATCTTGTACTGAATTCTCAGAGTGGTTATTAGAAAAAGTTGGTGTCGCCGTCGTCCCTGGTGATGCATTCGGTCTGGGTGGCTATATGCGCATCTCTTATGCCACTGACGAAGCCACACTAAAAGACGCCTTATCACGTATCGAAAAAGCAGTTGCAGAGCTTGACGTCGCTGAATAGTTGTCCATAAAACAATCTGTGTTCAAAAGCTTCATCATTTAAGAAGACATCCTGCGATGGGTATCACAGGGTGTCTTCTTAAATATACCTTCAAGCCTTGTTAGCTTTAAACAGCATTACAACAAACTAAAAAGTGAGTAACATTTGTAGAAAATGCAAAAAAAGCTTGACGTATCTTTTATCTTTGTTAGAATACGCCCCACTTAGCAAGAACTCATTAGAGACTTTCTAAGCTTTTTGTAAGTTATTAAACACTTGCAGCTTATTCTCCAATAGCTCAGTTGGTAGAGCAACGGACTGTTAATCCGTGTGTCCCTGGTTCGAGCCCAGGTTGGAGAGCCATATTTTAGTAGTAGATTTTTTGAATCATATTTGATTCGATTATGGCATTTGCCAAGACCCTCATCAATTTGATGAGGGTTTTTTTATGGGTGCTATATTTATATCCCTAATACCTTTTAAAAAACATACAAAGTCACTAGGATATACTTTTTGCGGTCTTTCTTTCTCCGCATTTTCTTTCTTTTAATTTTCTTTTTTTAATTTTCTGCACGTCATGACACAGCCCCTATTCTTGTTTTAACTCGAATGTAGACAAGCAAAATATAAGTGATGATTAAATTTATGGTACAACCGTCACTAAATAGCATTAAAACAAAAATTATCGTCAATAACTCGTGATTAAGGTTGACAGGCTCAAGCGACTTGGCTAAAATGTGCCCCACATAGCGCAAACAGACTCAATGTTTGGTATGAAAATACCATGATTAGGGTCGCCGTTATAACCGCTTATTCTCCAATAGCTCAGTTGGTAGAGCAACGGACTGTTAATCCGTGTGTCCCTGGTTCGAGCCCAGGTTGGAGAGCCATATAATAAAAAGCCTTCATCTATTGTTGATGAAGGCTTTTTTATGGTTGCTCTTTTTTCAAGCGTAGTGTCATTTGCAGTGGTTTTGTTGTATGGTAAGTAGTATTAATAACTATTTATAACCGTTATTCAGATATTTATCAGCGACACTGTCAGTTTTCGCTTGCAACTAGTGATAGTAGCCAACTCGTTACGCACATTCTCGTTCAAGTTTTTTTAATGACTAAAAGTAATGGTTTATTATGATACCGACACGTATAAAAAATAAGTTCTCTGATCATCCGCAAAAAGTCATGCGCCCTATTAGTATTCGCCTCTCTGAAGAGATGATTTCGCTACTAGAGGCAACGTCAGCGGAGCTTGGGTTTAAACGTATTCAGGGGCTTATCCGTTTGTATATTCGCCAAGGTCTTGATCGTGATCATCAGGACTATACATTGGCACATGATGAGGTTTTTATTGAGACCCTGCGTAAGCGCGGTGTCAGTCAGCGTATCATTGATGAGGCCATCGTGGTCACCCACAATAATAACATCACCCATCCTTTAACCGAACTGCAGAGTAAGGACTAAGTCTTGCTTGGGTATTGGCTGAGCTACTAGCATTTTTAATTTAGCCAATACCCATGCTAGTAACCATTTAGTAACTAGCTCATAATTAATATATAGCCAGTTCAATCTAAAAAAGATACAGCGGGACTGGGATGCTTAGTCTTTAATGTTGGTTTTGCAGCCTTTGTCGGCCAGCTACCGAAAGCCATAGAAATTTATACCAGTTTCGCGTTATTAGATAATGTATCCATTTGATTTAATATCGACTATACATCAAGCAACTGACTATCTCTTTTGCTTAAAAGCGCTTATCTGTCTGTTCGCTTTTCTAATAGATGCGCCTCATTTATTTTTCTCAAAAAAATCTTGATTGTTATTTATAGTTGTCCTATTTTATTCCTACGTTTTCTGTACAAACCTTCAATTCGAGCCTTTAATGGCTTTGTAAAGTGTTTTTTGTTTTAAAGTTTAACCATTACGTTGGGTAAAATTTAACACAATAGCTTACGATGACTTATCATACATATCGCTAAAATGCGCTATATTGCAAATAGTAGTATTGATAGTGATTGACGATTATAAGAATATAGTTAGCAAAAGATAAGGACGTAGAGGATGGTAAATTTTTTGACAAAACGATCAGCAGTCTATAAATATGATGTAGCAGATAACCTAGATATGTGGCATGGGCATGAACACCATGTTCGAAAACCTAACCAACGCATGAGTACGATAACCCTTCTTGTGCTGTCTTTAGGGATACTACCTCTACTAAGTGGCTGCTCACCGTCGCAGACGGATCCCAATAAGCAAACTATCCCAACCAACTCTGATCAATGGCAAAAAAAGCTGGGGGACACTTTTGAGCAATTACCTGAGAATGACAGACAACTGCTTAGCCGCTATATGCTACGAATGAAGCTGAGCGATGCCTACGAGTCTGGAGCGATGCCGCGCATAACCATTAAGGAGGCCTTAGTACAACAGCGTGAGTACGAGCGCCTGCATCCCAATAACCCCACTGGCAAAAAAAGCCCTATCGTTGCTAACGAGCAAACAGGCGCTGTTCAAGCATCAACTTATCCCGTTGCTCTACTACCCGTTAAGACTAGCGATAGTGACCGCTTAAATCAGGTGAAGCTACAGTTTATATTATCCAATCACGGCTCTATTCCTATTAAAAGCTTTAAGGGGATACTGCTAATGAAAGACGCTAATCTCACAGAAGGTAAAAAGTTTAATGTGGCGCTGACCCAGTTTGTACCGCCTATCGAGCCTGAACAGTCAGGTACCGTGATGGTTGAAACCAGTATCGAAGACATTAACGTCATGCGTGCCATTAAAAATACGCAAAGCGTGACGATAGAGATTGGTAAGGGCGTCATTGTCTTAACTGACGGGCAAAGGATTGAATTTGCAGAAAAGCTGTCTAAATAATCATTAGCGTAAAGCGCTATAAAAAAACCCCAATCAGTGATTGATTGGGGTTTTTTTATACTTAAATTTGGCGGAGACGGAGAGATTCGAACTCTCGAAGGGCTATGAACCCTTGTCGGTTTTCAAGACCGGTGCATTCAACCGCTCTGCCACGTCTCCATTTGTGCATCATTATAGCGATATGAAATGAGAATGCAAGCGCATATCTCAAAAAACTCAAATTATTTTGCTACCAAAGATTCTTTACTTAGATTCTGCCTGCTATAAGCCAGGTGCAAGCACATATCAAGCAGCCTATTAGCATAGCCCCACTCGTTATCATACCAAGCAAACACCTTGTATTGGCTGCCCACTTGCATAAGCTGCTGACCATCGATAATGAGCGACTCAGGCTGATGAATAAAGTCACTTGAGACCAATGGCTCATCGGTATATGCCATAATATCGAGCAGGTGGGCTTGGCTGGCAGATTTGAGTACTTCTCGCATAGCATTCACACTGACATCTGGCGCATTAAATACAAAGGTCACATCAATTGCTGCCACATCGATGGTTGGCACGCGTATGGAATGCCCGTTAATCTTGCCGATCATCGCTGGCAACACGCGCTCAGTGGCTGCGATGCTACTAGAGGTCGTCGGAATAATATTGTAGCCGGACGCGCGCGCACGTCTTGGGTCGCGGTGAGCTTGATCAAGTACCGTTTGATCGGCGGTAACCGCATGAATCTCTGTCATCATCGCCGACTTGACGCCAAAGGCTTTATCAAGCGTATCAATGAGTGGCACTAGCGCTTGAGTAGTACAAGAGACACTAGAGATAATCGGCAGCTTGCCTGTTAATTCATTGGCATTGACACCCATCACAATACAAGCATCGACATGATCAAAGGGCGCAGCACCGATAATGACTTGCTTTGCGCCTGCCTCAATATGCAAATGCGCTTGCTCATAAGAGCGAAAATGTCCTGTACACTCTAAAACTACGTCGATTCCAAGCGTCTGCCATGGCAGCTGCTTTGGGTCTGGCTCTGAGAGCATACGAATACAGTAGGTATGATTATTTTTAGTTAGGCATAACTGAGTGTCACTATAATCGTGAGCCATGCTCTGTATTATATCGGCACTAACCCCAAGACGACTCAAGCGCCCGTGGGTACTGTCAAACTTTAATAAGTGCAATAAAATGTCGGCTGACGCTAAATCATTAATAGCCACGACATGAATCGCACGTCCCAACACCTCAAAGCGCTCTAATAGCGCACGCAGAACATTACGCCCTATACGTCCAAAGCCATTAATAGCGACTCTTAGTGGCTGCGTATGCTCACTAGTAGCATGCAATAGAGCGACAGGATCTGATATGAGTCGGTAGTTGGCACTAGAAAAATCAGGCATAACAAAGTATCGCTATAAAGGTAGGAGACAATCGAGAGAAAATAAAAGACTTATGGCGCAATAAAAATCAGCGCCAGACGAATAGTGTTATAGTCAATACGCTGCTTAAGACTCTCATAAATCGGCTTAATTTTTACACTGCCATCATCATTAAAATCATTAGGATTATTGGCAACTTTAATCGCCACATAAGCATTGCCTACTGCCATCATTACCTCATCATCAGGACGCAGATGATCGCAGGCGAGGCTTGGGTCTTGGCGTTTAAGATCGCTGATATGGCGCATAATCGTCGACTGCGCAAGCTCGCGCGTCTGGGCAATATCAGCGATGGACAAGCTCTCTTCTAATAATAGCCGTGTCGCAAGCAACGTACTATCTGATTTATCAGAGATTTGATTGCCCAGTTTTTGTTTTTTGTCCTGCTGCGCCTGTAGTTGTTCGCGGCGCTTTTTTTGTAGGTTTGCATAGGCATCAATGACTGACTGACTGAGCGTACCGCCTGCCTTTAAGATGAATTTTTCGTGCGCCTGTGTAATGCTTTTTTCATCGAGCATCGCATAATTGGCATCCGCTTCATCAGACAGTACCAAAAAGCGTTTGTCAGCGCCGCGTGCCAGCGGATCTAGCTGTAAGCTCATATCATTCATCCCCAGCAGTTGCAGGCCTGCCAGTGACTTTAGCCGTGACAATGCCACATAACCTTGACCCAGCTCAAAGGTGCGCGACAAGTCAATCTCAGCGGCATCAAGGGTCATGCCTTGCGATTTATGAATGGTAATCGCCCACGCCAGACATAGTGGCACTTGCTCATAGCTTGCCAGCACGTCCCCTGTTTCATCTTCGATTATCCACTCTTCTGGCTCCGCGATAACTTCACGCCCTGAATTGAGCCTAACGACTGGCATTTTCTGCGGCGCTGGTTTTTTGGCTTTTGGTTTTTCCTTCGCTTTGCTTTTATTTTTTGCATTTTTAGTAGTATCGGTATCACTGTCCGTACTCGCATCGTCCTCAATTAAAGGGGTAGTACTCTCTTTGCTGTCATCCACCTTGACGGCTGCAAAGCCTATCAATTCACCCATCGTACCATTAGAGACGCCAAGCTCAGTGTTGTTTTTAATAAACATCACTTTTGCGCCAACTTTCAGTACCAAATCGTCTTGGGTGCGTACGGTTTTTTTGAGCGTCTCAACCAATTTGTTGTCACCCGTCGCCGCGGCTTCAAAGCGCATCATCTCGCCTGATAGCGCTGCCAGCTCTTTGTCATTAATTTTATTGACGTTAAGGTTGTGCGTATAAAGACGGGTACGCTTGATATCGACATCTTGATCAAAGGTGGCCTCCAGCGCGGTAATGGCTTCAAAGCTCACTTCCTGCCGACGAATTTGATTCAAAATATCGTCCAAATCAAGGCCACCATTCGCCGCCTCACTTACTTGTCTGTGTTGCTCAGATAAATAGCAAATATGAAACTTAGCGTCAAGCCAAGCCTCTGACATAAAGGCAAACTTCTCACGATTGCTCTCGCCTTTACTACCAATGGGTGGCAGCTGAAAAAAATCTCCTGCGACAACGAGCTGAATACCACCGAATGGCGCGTCATTTTTGCGCACATGTTTAAGGACTTGGTTGACTAAATTGAGCTGCTTAGCATGCAACATCGATATCTCATCGATAATGAGAACAGCGGTATCTTTTAATCGGTCCGCTAAAAACTGTTTGCGCGATAAATTGGTCAAGTCGCGATCAGATAGCTCATCTTTGATACCGATGCCCGACCAGCTATGGATAGTCGTACCGCTCATGTGCGTCGCTGCAATGCCAGTACTCGCCGTCACAGCGACGGGCACACGGCGCGCACGCAAATAATTGATGTATTGATTGAGAGTGTAAGTCTTACCTGAACCTGCTGAGCCTGTCAAAAATACATTTTGACCTGTTTTTAAGATATCAAGAGCAGAAGATTGACGCATATATCCAAACCAGTTAAGTGAATAGTATTAAAAAGAGCACAAGAAAAAAGTTGCCAAGCGTATATTTATAGACAAATAATCAAAGCTGTTGACAACTTTTTCGACTATAGCCGCTAAAAGGTAGTGGCAACAATTATAACAGCTGCAACACCTTTACGAACCTTTTTAACAAAGCGATATTTTATAACTTAAAGCTATGGATTTATTGATTAAATATTATTAAAAGTCACTATCAATCTGGGCGAAATTTAGATACGGTATAGTAAGTAGTGAATCAGGAAGATTAACCTCAGGCATTATTTAATAACGCCGACCATAACAAGGAATCGTTTATGCTATACGCTTATCCCAATACTGAAAACAGTCCCGTCCAATTTCGCGAAAAATACGACAATTTTATCAATGGTGAATGGACCCCGCCCACCGATGGCGAATACTTTGACAACCCAAGTCCTATCGATGGCAAGACTATCTGTCAAGTCGCACGCTCAAAAGAGGCTGATATCGAAAAAGCCCTTGACGCAGCTCATGCTGCCAAAGACGCGTGGGGCAAAACCAGCGTTACTGAACGCGCCAATCTGTTACTCAAAATCGCTGATAAAATGGAGGCCAACCTAGAGGCTATCGCCATTGCCGAATGCTACGAAAACGGCAAGCCTGTGCGCGAGACCTTGGCTGCCGATATTCCTTTAGCGATCGATCACTTTCGTTATTTTGCCAGTGCGATTCGCGCCCAAGAAGGCGGTATTAGCCAAATCGATGACGATACGGTTGCTTATCATTTCCATGAGCCACTTGGCGTCGTCGGTCAAATTATCCCCTGGAACTTCCCTATCCTAATGGCCGTTTGGAAATTGGCGCCTGCTCTGGCCGCTGGTAACTGTATCGTGCTCAAACCTGCTGAGCAAACGCCCGCTTCTATTTTGTTTATGCTAGAAACTATCGGTATCGCTGATATCTTACCAAAAGGCGTACTTAACGTCATCAATGGTTTTGGCGTTGAAGCCGGCAAACCGCTCGCCTCTAACCCTCGTATTAACAAAGTGGCGTTCACCGGAGAGACCACCACTGGCCGCCTTATCATGCAGTATGCCAGTGAAAACATCATTCCTGTGACATTAGAGCTAGGTGGTAAAAGCCCAAATATCTTCTTCGCTGATATTATGGATGAAGACGATGATTTCTTAGATAAAGCGGTCGAGGGTCTTGTCATGTTTGCGCTAAATCAAGGCGAAGTTTGTACTTGCCCATCACGCGCCCTAGTGCATGAAAGCATTTATGATGAATTTATCAAACGCTGTATCGCCCGTGTTGAGGCGATCAAAATGGGCAATCCGTTAGATACAGACACCATGATTGGCGCGCAAGCCAGCTTAGATCAGTTAGAAAAAATCCTATCTTATCTTGATATTGGTAAAAAGGAGGGCGCAAAAGTCTTGGTTGGCGGTGAGCAGGCCAAACATGAGGGCGAGCTTGGTGATGGCTACTATGTGCAGCCTACTATCTTTGAGGGGACCAACGACATGCGCGTGTTCCAAGAAGAGATCTTTGGACCTGTGCTTGCCGTCACCACTTTTAAAGATGATGAAGAAGCAATGAGTATCGCTAACGATACCTTATATGGTCTTGGTGCTGGCGTCTGGACCCGTAGCGTCCATAAAGCATATCGTTTTGGACGTGGTATTCAAGCGGGCCGCGTATGGACCAACTGCTATCATCTGTATCCTTCGCATTCAGCCTTCGGCGGTTATAAACAATCAGGTATCGGCCGCGAAAACCATTTAATGATGCTCGATCATTACCAGCAAACCAAAAACATGCTGGTATCTTATAGCCCTAAAGCGATGGGATTCTTTTAAGCCTGTTTTTTAAAGCCCTGCACTTTATGGTAAAAACCGTAAAGTGCGCCCTGAATGCTCACAAAGCATTTTAATGTACATAAATGTTACAAGGAATAATTACTATGAGTAACAAAATGAAAGCAGCTGTTTTGCACGAATTTGGTCAACCCTTACAAATCGAAGAAGTCGACATTCCAACCCCAGGCGCTGGTCAGATCGTCGTCAAAATGCAAGCCTCTGGTGTCTGTCACACTGATTTGCATGCAGTTGAAGGCGATTGGCCAGTCAAACCTAGCCCGCCATTTATCCCAGGACATGAAGGCGTGGGCATCATAACTGCCGTTGGCGAAAACGTTCATCATGTCAAAGAAGGTGACCGCGTTGGTGTGCCTTGGCTATATACCGCTTGTGGTCATTGCACTTATTGTTTAGGCGGCTGGGAAACCTTATGCTTGCGTCAAAAAAATACGGGCTACTCAGTTAATGGCAGCTTTGCAGAGTATGTTTTAGCAGATGCTAACTATGTTGGCATTATCCCTGAGAGCGTTGATTCTGTTGAGATTGCACCAGTTTTATGTGCAGGAGTTACTGTCTATAAAGGTCTTAAAATGACTGATACAAAACCTGGCGATTGGGTCGTCATCTCAGGTATCGGCGGCCTTGGTCACATGGCGGTACAATACGCTGTTGCGATGGGACTTAACGTTGCTGCGGTCGATATCGATGATGACAAACTGGATTTTGCTAAAAAATTAGGGGCGACCATCGCTGTTAATGCCAAAGACACTGATCCTGGTGATTTTTTACAAAAGGAGATTGGCGGGGCTCATGGGGTGCTAGTAACAGCCGTATCCTCCAGCGCATTTGATCAAGCGCTAACGATGTTAAGACGCGGCGGCACTTTGGTTTGTAATGGCCTGCCAACGGGCGAGTTCCCTGTCTCTATCTTCAACACGGTTTTAAACGGTATTACGATACGTGGATCCATCGTCGGTACGCGTCTTGATTTGCAAGAATCACTGGAGATGGCAGCAGAAGGTAAAGTAAAAGCGACTGTCGCCGCTGAGCCGCTTGAGAATATTAACGATATCTTTGAGCGTATGCGCGATGGCAAAATCGAGGGACGCATTGTGATTGATTACACGATGTAGTTATATAATTTTATGACGTTTTGACACCCGTTTTATGGGGTCATTCTTTACTTATTAACAACAGGTCGTCTCCTTTCAACCATGCGTTACTAGCAATTTGCGTTGAAGGATACGACCTTTTTATTCTCAGCTTTCAACTACCAATCGTTAATAAAATGAGTTATTCACAGTATGAGTTAGCAGTACCCTTCGTTTATTCATAGACTTTATGTAGGGGAATAGCATGACACGTATCACTAATGACCAATCGAGTGCCTCGTCTAATAACACTCAAGCTGAAAAAGAGTATTTCGCCAAACGCCAATTAAAAGAGGGAGCGGTAGGCTGGGTTTTATTAATCGGTCTCGGTGTCGCTTATGTGATCTCAGGAGACTTCGCTGGATGGAACTTTGGGCTGGCACAAGGCGGCTGGGGTGGTTTGTTCGTCGCTTTAGTAGCCGTCGCTTTGATGTATCTATGTATGTGTTTGTCGATGTCAGAGATGTCCACCATGCTACCTACCGCAGGCGGCGGCTATAGCTTTGCCCGCACTGCCTTTGGTCCTTTAGGAGGCTATTTAACTGGTACGGCAATTTTGATCGAATATGCTATTGCGCCAGCCGCTATCGCAGTGTTTATTGGCTCCTATTGTGAGTCATTATTTGGTGTCGGCGGCTGGCTAGTCTATATATCCTGCTATATCGTCTTTATTGGGATTCACTTAAAAGGGGCAGGAGAGGCGCTCAAGATTATGTTCGGTATTACCGCTGTTGCTTGTATTGCCTTGGTCGTCTTTATCGTATCGATGTTTCCGTATTTTAATAGCGACAATTTATTTAATATTGCCGTTAGCAATCAAGCGGGAGCCAGCTCGTTTTTGCCTTTTGGTTATATTGGCATTTGGGCTGCCGTTCCTTATGCAATCTGGTTCTTTTTAGCGGTTGAAGGCGTACCACTCGCGGCCGAAGAAGCCAAAGACCCTGCCAAATCACTACCGCGTGGGCTGATTGGTGCAATGTTAATTTTGGCATCATTTGCGATGCTCATCCTGTTTTTAGGGCCAGGCGCGGCGGGCGCTGATACGCTAAAAGACTCTGGTGCGCCTTTGGTGGATGCTTTAGTTACCGTCTATGGTAAAGACACGTGGCTGGCAAGTTTCGTAAACTTCGTGGGTCTTGCTGGCCTTATCGCCAGCTTCTTCTCCATCATCTACGCTTACTCTCGGCAGATTTTTGCCTTATCACGCGCAGGTTATTTGCCCAAAAAGCTCTCGCTAACCAACAGTAATAAAGCGCCTTATTTAGCACTTATCGTCCCTGGCATTGTTGGATTCTTATTGTCACTGACTGGTGAAGGCGATTTACTGATTTTGATGGCCGTATTTGGCGCAACCATCTCTTACGTCTTGATGATGGCCTCGCATATTAAGCTGCGGCTGTCTCGACCCGATTTGCCGCGCCCTTATAAGACGCCAGGTGGCATCATGACTTCAAGTATAGCACTAATACTAGCATCCCTTGCCGTCATCGCAGGACTGATGGTTGATCCCAAAGTTTGGTTTATGGCGGCGGGAATTTATGTCGCATTTATTCTCTACTTCGTCTTATTTAGCCGTCATCATTTAGTCAGTGGGACGCCAGAAGAAGAATTTGCGCAAATTCAAGCGGCGTCAGAGGATTTAAGTTGACAAGATTATCGCTTTATAAGCTGCTTTTAGTTTAGAAAGCTTATCCATAGAAGGTGAACAACATGGCTTATCAACATACTGTAGGACACAGAAGCTACCAATTTGACAGTCTAAAAATCTTACTTGCCAAAGCTTCGCCGCGCCGATCAGGTGATGAGCTGGCAGGGGTTGCCGCCGCTGACGCCACCGAGCGCGTAGCCGCGCAAATGGCCTTGGCAGATTGCTTATTAATCGACTTTTTGGATGATATTACTATTCCTTATGAAGATGATGAAGTCACTCGGTTGATTATGGCGCAGCACGATCGTCAAGCCTTTGCCAAACTATCTAGCTTTACCATTGGTGATTTAAGAAATTGGCTATTAGGAGAGTCTGCTACGAGAGATGAGATAACAAACTTAAAATATGCCTTTACTCCTGAGATGGTAGCGGCTGTTAGTAAGATAATGCGCGTCCAAGACTTAATACTGGTCGCCAAAAAGTGTAATGTCGTCACTAAGTTTCGCAATACTATCGGCCTTGATGGCTGCTTATCCACGCGCTTGCAGCCCAATCATCCTACTGACGATATGCTAGGGATTTCTGCCAGTATTATCGATGGCCTCATGTATGGCAATGGCGATGCTGTGATTGGTATCAATCCTGCGACCGATAATCTGCAAAATTTATCAGAGCTGCTCAAACTGCTCGATCACGTCATATCTGAATATCAAATCCCAACGCAGTCCTGTGTCTTGACCCATATCACCTCTGCTATTCAACTGATTGAGAAAAAAGTCCCTGTCGATTTGGTGTTTCAATCCATTACAGGCAGTGAAAAAGCCAATACCAGTTTTGGTATAGACTTGGCATTGCTGCGCGAAGGTCATGAGGCGGGCGTCAGCCTTAACCGTGGTACGGTTGGTCAAAACGTCATGTACTTTGAAACTGGACAAGGCAGCGCACTGTCCAGCAACGCGCATTTCGATGTGGATCAACAAACGATGGAAGCGAGGGCTTACGCGGTCGCTAGAGAATTTAATCCACTATTAGTCAATACGGTCGTCGGTTTTATTGGTCCTGAATACCTGTTTGATGGCAAGCAAATCATTCGCGCAGGCTTAGAAGATCACTTTTGTGGCAAGCTACTTGGCGTCCCTATGGGCTGTGATATTTGCTATACCAATCACGCCGATGCCGATCAAGATGACATGGATACGTTATTGACCTTATTAGCAACCGCTGGTATTAACTTCATTATGGGAATTCCAGGCTCTGATGATGTGATGCTTAATTATCAAACCACCTCATTTCATGATGCCCTCTATGCTAGGCAGTTACTCGGCCTGACCCCTGCTCCTGAGTTTGCGCATTGGCTTAGCGAAAACGGTATTTATACTCAATCAAAAAACCATATTCAGTGGTCAGATAAACCATCATCCCTACTCTCTAGCATTAGGTAAGATGAATAAGCTTGACTGATAAAATAAAGCAATGACCGAATCATAAAGGAGAATGCTATGTCTGTGAATGATTCGAAAAATAAGCAGTCAATGATTGACAATAATCAATCTGAAACTAGCCAACAGGCCCAATTAGTGCATCTCGATCCTTGGCAAAAGCTAAAAGAATATACCGATTCTAGAATCGCTTTAGGACGTGCAGGCTGCAGCATACCTACCAAGCCTTTATTAAAGTTTCAGCTTGATCACGCTGAAGCCAAAGATGCCGTGTTGCAAGACTTAGATATTGACGCTTTAATTGACAATTTGTCTAAAACTTGCCAAGTTACTTTTAAAGATATGGACACTGAATCGATGGCACAAACAAAGGACTGCGCAGAATTAGATCAGCAAGAAAAAGAGTCATCTAATGAAGTCTGGGAATTATTTAAAGTCGCCAGTCAGACTGAGGATAAATCTGAGTATCTCAAACGCCCCGATTGGGGTCGGCTGCTAAGCGAGGATTGTGCTGAAAAGTTAGCGCGATTTGGTACAGATAAATCGTATGACGTCCTGATTGTGCTGGGCGATGGGCTGTCAGCACGAGCGATAGAAGAGAACGGACCCAAATTGGTGGCAGAATTACTGCCTTTATTTAAGGCAGAAGGGTGGCGTATCGCGCCTTTAGTGATTGCAACTGGTAGCCGTGTGGCTTTGGGCGATAAAGTAGCAAAACGCCTCAATACTAAAATGCTAGTGATGCTCATTGGTGAGCGCCCAGGACTTAGCTCTCCTGATAGTTTGGGTATTTATTATACGTGGGATGCACAAGCTGCAAGCCACGATGCTATGCGTAATTGTATCTCCAATGTCCGCGCAGCAGGATTGCCGATCAATATGGCAGCCAGTCGTCTATTGGCACTCATGAAGAAATCTGCTGAGCTTAAATTATCTGGCGTTGATTTAAAAGACGAGCAAGAACTGCCTACGCTTGATCAAAGTCAGCCTGCGATAAAATTGTTATAACATATATTCCCCAAATTACTGTCAAACCGCTGTTTCTACGCTCTATCTCCATAAGCTGTTTGTTGTGCTGTCTCTCTAAGTGTGGGGACTCAGTTTCCCCTCACCCTCCCAACTATCCCAGAGTGGAACCTGTTGATTTTTAAAATTCCAAGTTTTAAGTTCCCCTGGTTGCAAAAACTTGTGAAATTTGTCCCCGCTGATTTTCAAAGCCAAATGTTATGGGGATTCAT
>JARIAA010000114.1 GCA_029264635.1 Psychrobacter sp.
GTCTAAACGTGCATTTTCTTGCTCAACAAGCGCGTTGGCATCACGCTGTTCATCAAGCTCATTATTAAAATAGCTCCATGTTGCAAATGCAGATAGTAATGCCAGCAAAGTAAGCGCAACAACTAAGGTAATAAATTCTTTATTACTACGTTCGCGCTCTTCTTGGCGCCATGGCAATAGGTTGATACGAGCCATTAGTCAAAGCTCCTTAACGCAAGACCGCAGGCAGCTAACAAGCTTGGCGCATCGGCTGCCAGTTGCTCATTATCTATATAGGAATCTATGGTCATATTGACAAAAGGGTTAGCTACCGTAACGGGGACGCCAAGCTTTTGCGCCACCATTCCAGATAAGCCTAAAATAGAACTACTGCCGCCAGCGAGTACCACATGATCGATACTGTTATATTGACTTGAAGAAAAATAAAATTGCAAAGAGCGCGTGACTTGTTGAATAGTGCTTTCCATGAAAGGCGTTAGAATTTCTGCATAATAATCATCAGGTAGCGCCTGTTCACGCTTATTGACTGTCGCCTCTTCAAACGACAAGCCATAGCGATTTTGAATAGCTTCTGTCAACTGTAAACCACCAAATAGCTGCTCACGGCTGTAAACGAACTCACCGTTTTTGGCGATATACAAAGTAGTTTGATTATGACCAATATCAACCAGTGCTACTAATTCTGGCATGTTGGGTAAATTATCTACCATCAAACCAAACGCACGCTCAATCGCATGTGATTCGATATCCATAATCTTGGTTTTCAAACCACCAAAGGTCAGCGCATCAACGCGCTGATCGACATTCTCTGAGCGTGAGGCTGCTAGCAGAACTTGAACCAAATTGTCATCAACCAACGAGGGGCCCAATACTTCAAAGTCTAGATTGACCTCTTCTAATGGATATGGAATGTATTGGTCCGCATCTAAGCGTATCTGAGCTTCTCGTTCGACATCACTTAACGCCCTATCCATGTCAATGATTTTGGTGATGACAGCTGAACCTGAAACAGCGGTTGCCGCGTCATTGCCTGCAACCTGACAGCGCTTTGCTAATTGCGTAATAGCATGCCCCACTGCTTCTGTATCGACAATAAGCTTGTCAACAACCGTACCAGGCAATAAGGCTTCAATACCGTATGCTTTGAGGTGAAAAATTCCTTGCTGACGCTGTATATTGACTAGCTTTACGGAGGTGGCGCAGATATCTATCCCGACCAGATGTCGACCTTTAGAAGAAAGTAGCCTCACAGACGCATTACCTTATATAAATTTACATTCTGACATTTTTTAGAAATAATTGATACAATACTTTACTTTATATACATATTCAAGCATTAACGTTTTCTGTCTAGATAAATTACACTTTTAGTATGACCTGCTTGTTTCGTTCGCTGTATAATAAAATATTAGTTACAAATTTTAATAGATAAGTCTAATTATGACCAAAAGAAACGCTACTGCTCACCTCGTTCACTTTTTGGTGGGGCTTTTTATTGCCTGTCTTGCCCTTGCTGTAATCCTTGCACTAACCGTGCCAATTGGCTTCTACGGCATGGCAATGTATTTGTCACCCACGCTGCCCAGTATTCAGGAAATTAAAACCGCCAGCCTTGAGATGCCGCTGCAAATATATAGCCGCGATGACAAGCTTATTGGTCAATACGGTAATAGGCTTTCTTTGCCTGTTACCTTTGATGAAATTCCTAGAGATTTGACCAATGCTTTCTTAGCAGCAGAAGACTCCTCATTTTTTCAGCACAGTGGTATTAGTATCAAAGGTCTTGGCCGCGCAGTTACCGAAGCGGTCACTGACGATGACGGTCAGACAGGTGGTTCTACCATTACTATGCAGGTTGCCAAAAACTACTTTTTAAGTCCTGAACGTACTTTAAATCGTAAGCTGACCGAACTATTTTTGGCTCGTAAAATGGAAGATGAGCTGAGCAAAAATGAGATTCTGACCTTATATGTCAACAAGATTTATTTAGGAGAGGGCGCCTACGGTATTCGAGCCGCTGCCAAAAAATACTACAGCAAATCTTTAGAAAACTTGACGATTGCTGAGATGGCTATGCTCGCAGGCTTACCAAAAGCACCGTCAAAGTACAACCCTGTTGCTAATCCTAGTCGCGCGCTCACTCGCCGTAACTGGATTATCGGCCGTATGCATGAGCTTGGCTATATCAATGCAGCTCAGCGTGATGAAGCCGTGCGTGCCCCAATTGGGCTAAAACCTTATCAAGAAAAGCTTGATGTCAACATGCCGTATTTGGCAGAAATGACTCGTTACGCGCTTGTCAATCGTTACGGTGAACAAGTCGTTAATGGTGGCTGGCGAGTACGCCTTACGGTTGATAGCGACGCACAACAATCGGCTGAGGCCGCTGTATTAAAAGGCTTGATTGCTTATGATCATCGCCATGGCTGGCGCGGTGCAGAAGCTAATGGTAAGCCTTTAAAAGACTTTAGAATTCATGCAGGGATGTATCCTGCCAAAGTCACTAAAGTTAATTCAAGAAGTTTTGAGGCGTTAATGCCTTCTGGTGACACGGTGAACGTTAATTGGTCGGGTATGAGCTGGGCGCGTAAATACTTTTCGGCGGACCGTATTGGTTATTATCCAGGCAATGCTACACAAATTGTCAGTGAGAATGACATTATTCGTCTGCTGCCAAATAGTAATGGTGGTTGGAAGCTGGCTCAACTACCAAAGGTGCAAGGAAGTCTTGTATCGCTAAATCCTGATACGGGCGCTGTTGAAGCGTTAGTTGGTGGTTTTGATTTTAATCACAGTAAATTTAACCGTGCTCTGCAAGGGTGGCGTCAGCCAGGATCCACGATTAAACCTTTGGTTTATACAGCTGCCTTAGAAAAAGGTTATCGTCCAGACAGTATTGTCTCGGATCGCCCTATCCAAGTAGGTGACTGGAGACCGAAAAACTCTGACCAGCGTTTTTTAGGTGACATTACTCTACGCCGTGGTCTTTATTTATCACGTAACTTGGTTTCGATTCGCCTGCTTCAGGCTATTGGCATCTCAGACGCTCGTAATCTATTAGATCAGTTTGGACTGGATAAAGAAAAGCTGCCAACGACTTTATCACTGGCACTAGGGGCAGGACAAGCGACACCGCTTCAGATGGCGACTGCTTATGCCAGCTTTGCAAATGGTGGCCATCGGATCCAACCTTATTTTATCGAACAAATCTATAATTACGACAATAAACTGTTGTTCCAAGCCAATCCGCAGCAAGCTTGTGCATTATGCTTTAATGAACAAGTCGAAACGATTAATGAAAAATTGGTTGAAAATTATAATAAACAGATCGAAGAAGAAAATAATCCTGTTGAATCTAAAGAACCTATAACTACTGAGGTGCAAGGGTTAGAGGATAATGCAAGTGCTGAACAAGACAACAACGCCATCAGTTTAAGCGTTTATGATGCCAGCCCAGAAGCGGATCGTCTAAAGGCACCTGTAGTACAGTATCTACAAGCCAGTCAAGCACCACGTATTTTAAAACCAAGAGTCGCTTATGAGATGGCTGATATTTTACGTGACGTCATACAGCGTGGTACGGCTGTACGAGCAAGAGCTTTGGGTCGTAGTGATATCGGTGGTAAAACAGGTACGACCAATGACGCCAAAGATGCTTGGTTTGCAGGTTTTCATCCAACCAGTGCAACAGTAGTTTGGATGGGCTTTGATCAACCATCGACATTGGGTCGCCGCGAATATGGGGGCGTCGCCGCGTTGCCTGTTTGGATGGACTTTATGCGGGCACATCTAAAGAATGAACCTTATCAATGGGTATCCGTCAATAATCGAGCAAAATCAAAAAAACAGCAGCAGCGTATCTTGGAATTGACAGATGATGGCATGACCGCTTCTAATGAGCAAAATGAGTATAAGAGTAGCGCAGCAAAGCCTGTAAATACCAAGACTCAACAACGTAAAGCGCCTGAACCTGAACCTACTGAACCCGAAGCAAGCAGTAGTAATAGGAATATAACACCGCCAAGGCGTACGAACGATCGTGTTCCCCAAAACCCACTTACCGTCACTCCGACTGAACGTATGCCGCCAATGCCTGAATAATTAAATAAGTATTTTCATAAGTGTCTCAAGTAAAAAAGCTTGTTCAATCATTTTGAACAAGCTTTTTTATGAATCTTAGTTTTTACATTATTGTAGACATAAAAAAGCCAGCAACGTGGCTGGCTTCTTTAGTCTTTTATAATGATACGTTAAATGCGTGCTATTAAGATTGGCTGTCCTGATTTAGCTCTTGTGCAAAAGCTTCATCAAAGCTTGCAAAGTCCTTGCTATCAGTGCTAGCAGTCATATCGAAAGCGGCATTGATATCGTTATCATATAGCTTCTGTTCAGATTTCTCTTTACGAGCTTTATGATACGCAAGACCTGTTCCTGCAGGAATCAGGCGACCAACCACCACGTTTTCTTTTAGACCACGTAGCTCATCAACTTTACCCGTGACCGCTGCTGCTGTTAAGACCCGCGTTGTCTCTTGGAAAGAGGCCGCTGAAATAAAGCTTTCAGTTGCAAGGCTGGCTTTAGTGATACCGAGTAATTGACGCTCGTACTGTACTGGGAATTTATCTTCAGCTTCTAGTTTAGCATTCAATGCTTTGATATCTGCATATTCAGCTTGATCACCTTTGAAGTGACTTGAATCGCCACCATCAGTGATCTCAATTTTACGCAGCATTTGGCGAATGATCACTTCAATGTGCTTGTCGTTGATCTTCACACCTTGCAAACGATAAACGTCCTGTACTTCGTTAACGATGTAGTTAGCAAGTGCTGTCTGACCTTTTAGACGTAGAATATCGTGTGGGTTTTGCGGACCATCAGCGATAACTTCTCCACGTGCTACTGTCTCGTTTTCAAAAACGTTGATTTGACGCCATTTTGGAATGAGCTCTTCATGCACTTCACCATCTTCATTAGTGATGATAAAACGGTTCTTACCTTTTGTTTCTTTACCGAAGCTTACGACACCAGTCATCTCAGCCATAATGGCATGATCTTTTGGACGACGTGCTTCAAATAAGTCAGCAACACGTGGTAGACCACCAGTAATATCTTTCGTACCTGAGGTCGCTTGTGGTACACGGCCTAAGATTGAGCCTGCCGCTACTTTTTCACCATCACTAACACGAATAATCGTTTCAGCAGGTAAGAAGTAAACCACTTCTTTGCCTTCGTCAGTATTCAAAATAATAGCAGGACGTAAATCTTTTGCCATACTCGAACGATCACGAGTCGCTAGAATCTCAAATGAGCTCATACCAGTCGCGTCGTCAACTTTGACCGTTGCCGTCATACCATCAGTAATTTCACTAAAACGTGCCGTACCCGCAAATTCAGTGATGATTGGATGCGTGTGCGGATCCCACTTAGCGATGGTTTGACCGCCTTCAACCTGCTCTTCGTCTTTAACTAAAACACTTGAACCGTAAGGCACTTTATAACGCTCACGCTCGCGGCCAAGCTCATCAGTCAATGCAATTTCAGCTGAGCGAGAGACAATAACTAAGTGACCATCAGTATGCTGTACCGTCTTCATATTTTCGAAATGCGCTTGACCTGCATTACGAACTGAGATGCTATTATCCACTGACGCCGAACTTGCAGCCCCGCCCACGTGGAAAGTACGCATTGTCAACTGAGTACCAGGCTCACCGATAGACTGAGCCGCCATAACACCAACGGCCTCACCGATATTCACTTTATGACCACGGGCAAGATCACGACCATAGCACTGTGAACAAACCCCATGTGGTATGTCACAAGTAATCACCGAGCGTACCCAAATATCATCGATGGCATTGGCGTCTAAGACATCAACCCAATGCTCATCAATCAAAGTACCTGCTGGAATTAAGACTTTTGATGCGTCATTGTTATAAGTGACATCACGAGCAGTCACGCGCCCAAGTACTAAATCACCAAGCTTTTCGATGATCTCGCCACCTTGAATGTGCGGGGTCATGAGTAAACCTTCCTCAGTACCACAATCTTCACTGGTAATGACTAAATCTTGTGCCACATCAACCAAACGACGCGTCAGATAACCTGAGTTAGCCGTTTTTAGTGCCGTATCTGCAAGACCTTTACGAGCACCGTGAGTAGAGATAAAGTACTGAAGTACCGTCAAGCCTTCACGGAAGTTCGCTTTAATCGGTGTCTCAATAATAGAGCCATCAGGTTTTGCCATCAAGCCACGCATACCAGCAAGCTGACGAATCTGTGCGGCACTACCACGAGCACCTGAATCTGACATGATATAGATTGAGTTGAAAGATTTTTGTTCTTCCTCCTCACCTTGCGCATTGATGACTTTATCAATCGCCAAGTTATCCATCATCGCTTTAGCGACTTTGTCATTGGTACGTGACCAGATGTCAACTACCTTATTATAGCGCTCACCTGCGGTCACAAAACCTTGCTCAAACTGATCTTCGATCTCACGTACTTCCGCTTCTGCAACCTCAATAATATCTTTTTTGTTTGGCGGAATGACCATGTCATCTAGACCAATGGAGACGCCAGACAATGTCGCTTGTGCAAACCCTAGATACATTAATTGGTCAGCGAACATAACGCTGTCTTTGACGCCCATCTTACGGTAGCAAGAGTTGATCAACCGTGAGATGTTTTTCTTAGTCATCTCTTGGTTGC
>JARIAA010000187.1 GCA_029264635.1 Psychrobacter sp.
GGTCGTAACTTCCAAGAGTCGATGCAAAAAGCATTACGCGGTATGGAAACTGGCAATGATGGTTTTGATGAGCAAATTGACTTATCAAAAGTGAGTATTGAAAAGGCACGTAGCGAAATTAATAATCGCTTAACTATTCCAACGCCTGAACGTATTTATTACATTGCTGATGCTTTCAGTATCGATATGAGTGTCGATGAAGTCTTTAACTTAACCAAAATCGATCCATGGTTTTTGGTACAAATTGAAGACATCGTCAAAACCGAAGCTCAAGTGAAAGCGTTAGGTTTTGGTAGTTTAACTGAGCAAAATCTGCGTAGCTTTAAGCGTAAAGGTTTGTCAGATTTGCGTTTGGCGAAACTGCTTGGCGTCTCCCAAAAACAGCTACGCACTAAGCGTTGGGATTTAAACGTTTATCCCGTCTATAAACGCGTCGATACTTGTGCCGCAGAATTTGCGACCAGTACCGCTTATATGTACTCAACGTACGACAGTGAATGTGAAGCCAATCCGACCAATAACAAGAAAATCATGGTAATCGGCGGTGGTCCTAACCGTATCGGTCAAGGTATCGAGTTTGACTATTGCTGTGTACACGCGGCACTCGCCATGAGGGCAGACGGCTACGAGACTATTATGGTCAACTGTAACCCTGAAACCGTTTCGACCGATTATGATACCTCCGACCGCCTGTATTTTGAGCCAATCACGTTAGAAGATGTACTTGAGATTGTGCGTATCGAAAATCCTGATGGTGTGATTGTACAGTTCGGTGGTCAAACGCCATTGAAGCTTGCCCGCGCGCTTGAAGCTGCTGGCGTCAAGATCATTGGTACGAGTCCTGATGCCATCGACCGCGCTGAAGACCGCGAGCGCTTCCAACATATGATTCAACAATTAAATCTTGTGCAACCAACCAATGCTTTAGCCACGAGCTTAGAAGATGGCTTGGTCAAAGCCAAAGACGTGGGCTATCCGCTAGTTGTACGCCCATCATATGTACTCGGTGGTCGCGCCATGGAGATTGTCTATAACGAAGACGAGCTCAGACATTATCTGCGTACGGCGGTACAAGCATCAAACGAAGCGCCAGTATTATTAGACCGCTTCTTAGATGACGCCATCGAAGTCGATGTGGACTGTGTTTGTGACGGTACTGATGTGGTAATTGGCGGTATCATGCAGCATATCGAACAAGCTGGCGTGCACTCTGGTGACTCGGCGTGTTCACTACCGCCTTATTCATTATCGGATGAATTATGTGACGTGATGCGCGCGCAAACCGTTGCGATGGCAAAAGAGCTTGGCGTCATTGGTTTGATGAACGTCCAGTTTGCGGTAAAAGGTGAAACGGTTTATATCTTAGAAGTCAACCCACGTGCCGCCCGTACCGTGCCTTTTGTCTCTAAATGTATCGGTACCTCACTCGCGCAAATTGCTGCGCGCTGTATGGCGGGTACGTCATTGAAGGACCAAGGTTTTACTACCGAAATCGTACCGTCATTTTTTGCCGTCAAAGAAGCGGTATTCCCGTTTGCTAAATTCCCTGGTGTTGACCCTATCTTGAGCCCTGAGATGAAATCGACGGGTGAGGTCATGGGCGTTGGCAAAACCTTTGGCGAAGCATTCTATAAAGCCGTCATCGGTAGTAATGAGCGCCTGCCAGGTCTACCTATTGAGGGCGAAACCAAAACCGTCTTTATCTCCGTACGTGATAGCGACAAAGCACAGATAGTGCCTATTGCCCGCCAGTTAGCGGATTTTGGCTTTCACATTGTTGCAACCACTGGTACGCAAAAAGTACTGAGCGATAACGGTATTGAGTCTAAGCAAATTAACAAAGTCACAGAAGGTCGCCTACACATCGTTGATGCCTTGAAAAATGGCAAGATTGACCTTATTATTAATACAACCGAAGGCAAACAGGCTCAAGAGGATTCCTTCTCTATCCGCCGTAGTGCTTTGCAAGGTAAAGTATTTTATGTCACGACATTAGGGGCGGCAGATGCGGTTTGTAAATCTTATGCCATCGACTTACCGTTTGATGTCTATAAATTACAAGATTTGCATGCGCAAGCAAAGGTAGTTGACGCGGCTGAAGAAATTCAGTAGATTGAGCATCATAGTTACGACAATATAGTAACGACGATTTAATATAGGATTGCCTTGATATAAAGTTTTTGGTTTAAAATTTTAGTTACACCCTTAATATAGCAGGTATTTTAAAAAGCATAGTGGCTCATACGCGACTATGCTTTTTATTACGTAATCTTATGGTGAGCTGCAAGACAAACTCATAAATTTTGTTAATTTACAGATTACGACCACCATATATTTCACATTCATTGCAATGACGCCGACACCATCTCACTATTCACTAAGAGTAGGAGATGGTGTGATGTTATTGGTTTAAGGAAAAAAACATGCAACGTTATCCCATGACTCCGCAAGGACACGCGGCTTTAGAAGCCGAATTAAAGCAGTTAAAAAGTGTGGATCGTCCGCGCATTACTGCCTCCATCGCTGAAGCTCGTGAACACGGCGACTTAAAAGAGAACGCCGAATATCATGCAGCTCGTGAGCAGCAAGGGTTTTGTGAAGAACGTATCCGCGATATCGAGGCCAAACTTGGCGGCGCACAAGTCATTGACCCTGCCACCTTACCACAAGAAGGCCGCGTGGTCTTTGGTGTGACGGTCGTCATTGAAAATATGGATACCGAAGAAGAAAAGCATTATAAAATCGTTGGTGATGATGAAGCGGACTTTAAAGCTGGTAAAATCTCTGTCAACTCGCCTATCGCTCGTGGTTTGATCGGCAAATCTGAGGGCGATGAAGCCCGTATTGAAACCCCAAAAGGCGTGGTCGAGTATGAAGTGATGAAGGTTATCTATGGTTAGTTTGATAACTGACAAGTCTTTTTGAGAGCTATCTGTTTTTTGTACGTTACACAATTGTCCTTTTCTGATGGATTTTTTTTAGTGCATAATTGTTTGGGCTTAAATAGCTCTCACTTATAAACAGTGGCGACTCATTATTCCTAGCTGCTCCCAATATTTCTGCCCTTGTGAGTTGACAATGTAAAGTATGTTGATTCACAAGGGTTTTGTTTATCTAAGCTACCCTATGTGAGCTTCACTTATTATCTGAAAGGATTCTGTTATGACCATCCATTTCGCTACACTGCAACTAGCTAGCAATACCAAAACGATAAGTGTTGCAACGGCAGTTACACGCCTACTTACGGGCTATATGTTGGTTACCGCGACGGCAGCGTATGCTGCGCCTGAAATTACGATAAGCCAGCCCACTACTGGTAGCACGACGGTGGTTGAACAGTACTCTGATGGTAAAACCGCTGTCATCACTGCAACGCCGAGTGGCATTACGATGGAAGATGGGGTTCCATTTTCAGTCGCGCAAATCTCTAACGTGCCACGTTATACGATTCATCAAGGTACGACTCAGGGCAATACCACTATCACGACTGTGCCAGTTGATGCTTTACCCCTCAATACCATACCAGTGACCAACCAAGTGACCCAAGCATGTGTGTTAACTACTCCTGTTAGTACAGTCGCCCAAGTGCTGCCAGTCGCTACTACTAATAGTCCCCTGCCTGTCGTTACTCAAACAACCATGACCCAAGCACAGACTAGCCAGCCTGTGACCAACCAAATAGTGTCTACGACTTCTTTGGATGCTTTGCAACTACAATTAACTTTTAGTACGCCTGATATGGTTAACGCTCAAACTAAAATCATGAAAATTCTAAAAAATAGTGATGGGCGTGAGCTTGCAGTGCCCGCCAATCATGTTGCACCTGGCGATATCATTGAATATCATACGACTTATACCAATGCGACTGCGCAGCCTGTGAACGACGTCAATGCGATGGTGACATTACCAAATGGCGTGCAATTTGTATCATTAAACAGTTCATTGCCAACCCTTTCAACCACTGGTGATGACAGCTATCAGACTATCCAGCAAGT
>JARIAA010000210.1 GCA_029264635.1 Psychrobacter sp.
TTACCGTATTGTCATGGTGGACGAAACTGGCACACTGGTCGACGGTGACGGCATCTTGTATGTGCTTGCTACTCAAGGTCAAACCCGTGCGGATGGCGTCGTTGGTACTTTGATGAGTAATATGGGTCTGGAGCTGGCGCTAAAAGACGCAGGAATTGAGTTTACTCGTGCAAAAGTTGGCGACCGTTATGTTATGCAGGAACTTGAAGCTAATAACTGGATTTTGGGCGGGGAGCCATCAGGGCACATTTTATGCTTAGATAAGAGCCGTACAGGCGATGCCATTATTGCAGGTTTGCAAGTACTAGCAGTAATGCAGTCACAAGACAAAGCATTGAGTGAGCTGACAGAAGGCTTTGAGATCTTACCGCAAAAACTTGTCAATGTACGGTTAAGTCAAATGCAAGATCCTTATGAGCATGAAGCATTGGTTGCAGCTTTTGACAAAGCGCAAGCTACGTTAGAAGGTCGTGGTCGTTTGCTTATTCGTCAATCAGGTACAGAGCCGATGATTCGAGTAATGGTTGAGTCTGACGATGAGATAGAATGCGATGTGATGGCCAATGATTTGGCGGATAAAATCAAGGCGGTATTGGGCTAATTAATGTCTTTTATTACTATAGAGACTTCAAAAAACTTGTCTCCATAACACTGTATATTTTTTGAGATGTATCAACTATAGGGTAACTATATTAACATGAGGGGTAGTTATGAGCATGGATTTTACCGATCAGCGCTTATCATATGAAAAAGGTCAGCTTGATCAGCAATCAGTACCTGAGTCTCCATTTGAGTTATTCAAAAGCTGGATGAATGAAGCCATTGAGCAACAGGTGCAAGAACCTTATGCAATGAGCTTGGCGACTTGCGGGGCAGATATGAAGCCAAGCGTGCGAATTGTGTTAATGCGCGAGATTACGGATACTGGTATTGTTTTTTATACCAATTACGAAAGTGCTAAAGGACAAGATATCGCTGAAAATCCCAAGGCTGAAGTATTATTCTTTTGGCATGAGCTTGAACGTCAGGTCCGTATTAGTGGTCATATCGCCAAAATAGACGCCAGCAAATCTAATGCTTACTTTCAAAAGCGTCCGCATGAGAGTCAAGTCGGGGCATGGGTAAGTCGGCCACAAAGTGGTGAAGTGGCGAATCGAGAAGTTATGGAGCAAGCTTTTAAAGATCTACAAGCTAATTATTCAAATGATAAAGAAGTACCGACGCCAGAATTCTGGGGTGGTTATGAGATTACTATCAGTGAGATTGAGTTCTGGCAAGGTCGTGCCAATCGTATGCATGATCGCATTGTTTATAGTCGTGATGACAACGACGATACAATGAGTTGGTCCACTAAGCGTTTATTGCCTTGACACTAAACGTACTTTTTTTATTTTGAACTTCTCATATATATAAAAAAGCCAGACTCTTTACCATTTAACAAGGTAAAGAGTCTGGCTTTTTTTATAGCAATTTTATGGATAAATAGTCATTTAAAATAACAACACTAACAAGCACTGCTACTGTTTTACTTTAGTATCTACATCAGCAGAAACAGACATACCAGGTCGTAGCTGTGCAAGCTCTGGCTGGTTCTGTTCCAAATCAATACGTACAGGGATACGTTGAGCGATTTTAATATAGTTACCAGTGGCAGGATTTGACGCCCCTGCGCTGAATTCACTACCCGTTGCAGGTGAGATGTTACTAACGCGGCCGCGAAATTTGGTCCCACCAAGTGCATCAACATGAATAGTAGCAGGCTCGCCGATAGCCATATTTGCTACTTGTGTTTCTTTAAAATTTGCAATCACCCAAACGCCTTTTGGGACAATATACATCAGCTGCGTCCCTGCGCTGACATATTGTCCAACTTTGACGCTGACCTGACTCAGCTGCCCAGATTCAGGAGCCGTAATAGTCGCATTGTCTACGTTAATCTGCGCCTGCTTAGCAGCGGCTTCAGCGTTTTTGATATTGGCGTCTAAAGAGGAGCGGCTACCACTGGTTTTTGCACGGGCTTGTCGCGCTGCTTGTAAATTGGCTTGCGCTTGTTGGACACTAGCTTGCGCCTGTGCAAGCTTCGCCTTAGTATGAGCCACTTCAGCTTTGGATACGGCTCCGATAGCGTCTAACCCTTCATAACGTTCAACGTCTTGACGCGCACTTTCAACACTGACTTCGGCACTATGCAGATCAGCTTCACGCGCCTCGATTTGTGCTTTACTGGTTGCAGTATCTTGGACATTGCTTGAGCGATTGGTCATAGCTACTTCAATATTGGCCTGTGCTTGTTCAAGCTGCTGTTGAAAAGTGCGATCATCTATTTTAACTAACAAATCCCCCACTTGAACCTTTTCAAAATCCTGCACTGCTACTTCTGTCACATAACCGGAGACTTGCGGGCTGATGATGGTAGTTTGACCTTTAACAAAAGCATTATTGGTCTGCTGTACCGTCGGCGTAAACGGCGGCAGACGCCATGCATAAAGAATGAGAAGCATACCGACAACGATTAAGGCAATCAGCAGTGCTAGGCTCAACGCTGATTTTTTCTTTGGTGACCAGCCAGAAGGCGCAGGGATAGACTCTTTTGGCGGGAGTAGCATCTCATCTGCATCAGCTATAGTAGAGGACTTGGGAGTGACAGTTTCTTCAGGCGTACTGGTTTTTTTTTCAAGGTTTAAGTTTTTTATAGGGGTGTCTGTCAAAGTGGTATCGGACAGTGTCTGAGCTTTTTGGTCAATATTATTGGAATTTTCTTTGCTCACGACTCGCTCCTAAATAATAGAATAAACATAACAAATAACTTTAATAGTAAAAATATAATGTATTAACAATTAGTTGATGGCATTAGCAGCATGTGGCATAGAGTGTGTCAATTTTATTTAGGGTTGACTATGTTTTAAACATGCCTCTATTACTTTGAACTGATTATAGCCTTATTGGCTTTTTTCACGCATTTTTGCGATGGCTGCAAGCTCTTTACCTAACGGGTTAATTTTATGATAGCGATAATATAGATAACTGATTAACAAAATAATGGTCGTCACCGTAGCAATGGTGCCCATTAAGAAAAATAAGTCATCATAAGCGGCAACCGTCGCTTGGCGCTGAATATTTTGTAATATTTGACCCATGGCAGCGGCACTCGCCTGAGTAGAGTCAGCAATTTGTGACGACAGTGCACTGCGCGCGCCAGCGACTTGATTTGCTAAAGCAGGATTACCCAAATTTAATGAACCAACCATATCGGCATAGTGCAATCGTGTGCGAATAGTAGTAAAGGCTTGAATAGCAGCCGCGCCTGCAAGCCCGCCAATAGTTTGGGAGATACTAAAAATCACCGAAAAGCTGATAATATAAGCGGGACCATTCGCAATAGCACGAAACATCCCTTCAAACACCATCGGACCCATAAAGTAAATAGCGGCAAAAGCAATTAAAAACTGACTGCTATAAAACATGTAGGGAGCAGAATCCATCGAGATGCCTGTATCCATCCAAGCGCCCAACGCGATTAGCGCAACCGCAAAGATAACAGGACGACGCAGATCCATGGCACTGGTTCGAAAAATACTAATTACTAATGCCAATACGCTAGCAGCTAATATAACCGCATAAAAAACAATCATTTGATCATTATTATAGCCAAGCGTGGCCAGTAATCCTGCTGCACCCACACTTTGTTCTGAGAGTAAAATACGTAGCGCGGCACCTGTAATCATAAAGGCAATAATAGTGCGGCTACGCATCCAGCGTACTTGTAGCATCGGGTTTTTACGATGAGTCTCAATCCAAAGTGCAAGGGAGATAGTGACGCCAGCGATGATTAAAGGATAGCTCAACCAAGGTGTCGTCCACCATTGAATACGCCCTTGTACCAAAAACACATATAATGCAGCAAGGCCACTAGCAAAAAACGCAAAACTAAGAATATCTAGCTTTTCAAATACTTTTTCAGTATTGCCTGGTGGTAATTCTAGTAAGTTAATCAACCCAAAGCAGATCAGTGTGAGCCCAAACTCAAATAAAAACAAATTTTCAAGTTGACCATCAGCGGCTAAGTAAGGTGAGATGATGCGCGAAAGCGGTATACCGAACTGTACTAAGCCAAAACCTAAGATAAGACCGCTAATACGTTTGGCCGTAGGCATACCTTGCAGACAATAAAAAATAGCCAGCACAGTCATGGCGCTAGCGACCACACCGCTAAAACCACGAGCGATAATCTCTAAATAATAAGGGTCCAACCATTGACTGATAGAAGTAGCAACTAGACCACTACTGACTAGCCACTGCATGCTGGTTGCAAGTAATAGAAAAAACAGCGTGATTTTGCTAAACAATGACATGCCGAACTGCTGACGTATTTTATACAGCAGCACCGTGATACAAACATTGGTCATATTATAGGTAACGGATATCCAACCGCCTTCGACAGGGGTTAGACCTAGCTCGCCTTGAATTTGAGTCAAGTTGGCAACCAAAAGTCCATTTTGAAAGCTTGCCGTTAGACCAATAAAAATACCGATGAGCAGATACATGATCTTGCGGCGAACAGGATGATCGGGAGTAGCAGGAGAACCTAACATAAACGGCTGTTCATGCGGTTTGAGCTGGTATTCAGTACTCATGTGAAAAGGACAGTTTGCATAAATGTATGACGGTTTAGAGGACTGATAACATATGATAGATTTTTACTGGTCGTTATTCATCATTAAGGCTATTTAGAAAGAAGAAAAAATAGCACAAGATATACTTGCGCTATTTTATCATAGTTCTTTAGATGACTATTTTATAACCTTATTTGACCAGCACTATTTTTTAGAGCTGCTTTCATCATGCTCCGCCTCAAGGCGCATTGCATTTTGATAGCTCTCAATACCTGCAAGCTGCAGGGCATATTGCTTGATATGAGGGTAGTCCTCTAATTGATGACGCTTAGCCAGCATAATCAAATCAAACGATAGCATGAAGTCGGCACCACTGAGCTTGTCGCCAACGATAAACGATTTGTCTTTCACTTCATCATTTAGATAGCTGAGCAGCTTATGCTTTTCTGCACCGATATAGCCATTTAAAAACTCATTATCCGTAATGCCTGCTTTATTAGTAAACAATTCAAGCAATAAAGGTACCATAAGCGAGCTTTCAGCAAAATTTATCCACTGTAAGTAATGTCCATAATCTACGCTGTCGGTAGCAGGGCGCAAACTAGTAGGCGCAAAACGCTCAATTAATAGCTCCGTAATCGCTCCTGATTCTGCATACATCACCTCATCTATCTCGATAACGGGCGACTTGCCTAGCGGGTGTACTTCTTTCAGACTAGCTGGTGCCAAATTGGTGTTGGCGTCACGCTGGTAGCTGACAATCTCATAAGGTTCGCCAAGCTCTTCTAGGAGCCATAAAATACGTAGCGAGCGTGATTGGTTAAGATGATGTAGACGAATCATAGTATTGGCCTTTTTTGCTTAGTTTTTAGGTGAATTGTCAAACGTTACTAACCTTTAAGCTTAGCTATCAAACGTTTGGCTGCATCTTCTGATGAGGCTGGGTTTTGACCAGTAATGAGTAATTCATCTTCAACCACAAATGATTCCCAATCAGTAGCTTTTTCGTAGTTGCCACCATTGGCCTTTAGCGCATCTTCTACTAAAAATGGCACCACGTCAGTCAGACCAACGGCTTCTTCTTCAGAGTTAGTAAAGCCAGTAACGGTCTTACCTTTCACTAAATATTCGCCGTCAATCTTGACGTTTTTAAGAGCAGCGGGAGAATGACAAACAAAGGCAACAGGCTTGTCTTGCTTCACAAAAGTCTCGATCAAATTGATAGAGTGTTTATCAACCGCTAAATCCCATAGTGGGCCATGACCGCCAGGATAGAATACTGAATCGAAGTCTTCTGCGTTCATGTCAGCGAGTTTTTTGGTATTGGCAAGATGCTTTTGTGCATCAGAGTCTTCTTTAAAGCTCTTAGTGTCTTTGGTTTGGGTATCTTCAGTATCACTACTAGGATCAAGTGGTGGCTGACCACCTGCAGGTGAGGCAAGGGTTACATTGACACCTGCATCAAGAAAAGCATAGTAGGGGGCGGCAAATTCTTCTAACCAAAAGCCTGTTTTCTTACCTGTATCGCCCAATTGGTCATGTGAAGTTAGTACCATTAAAATATTCATGATTATCCTTATTTATTATTGATTTAATTGTTAAATTATTAGCAGTCATGTTCCATCGATTGTATTTACTCAATAGTTATACTGGCGATGACTGCTAATACTATTTATATCGAATAGTTTAAGTCTAATATTTACTTAACGTCGGCGACTTTAACTACTGTTTTACCAAAGTTCTCACCATTTAACATACGAACAAAAGCGTTCGGCGCGTCATCTAAGCCTTCAGCCATATATTCTTTAGTTTTAACATCGCCTGACTCGACCCATTTGCTCATCGTTTTCAAAAATTCTGGGAAATGGTCGCCATACTCTTCAAAGATGATAAAGCCTTTGATAGTCAAACGACGGCTGAGAATATTGCCCATCAATACACCTAAACGATCTTTGCCATCTGGTAGTTCAGTGGCGTTGTATTGTGACACCAGACCACATACGGGAATACGCGCATGAGCATTTAATAACGGCATAACGGCGTCAAAGACTTTACCGCCAACGTTTTCGTAGTAGATATCGATACCATCTGGACAAGCGGCTTTTAACTGCTCAGCAAAATCGTCTGCTTTATGATCGATACAAACGTCAAACCCTAACTCGTTAACAGCAAATTCACATTTATCGACACCGCCTGCGATACCGACAGTACGTACGCCATATTGATTACCGACTTGACCAACTGTCGCACCAACGGGGCCAGTAGCAGCAGCGACGACGAGCGTCTCGCCTTTTTGAGGTTTACCAATGTCGGTCAAACCCATATAGCCGGTAAAGCCTGGCATACCTAGTACACCTAAACCATAAGAAGGATGCGGCATGTCTTTATCGAGTTTTAGCACGCCTTCGCCATCACTGACGCTGTAATCCTGCCAGCCTGAATTTGACACGACCAAATCACCAACGGCAAATTTATCGAGGTTAGATTCAACGACTTGAGCAACGGTTGCGCCCATCATGACATCACCAACTTCTAATGGATCGGCATAACTTTTAGCGTCGCTCATCCGTCCACGCATGTACGGATCTAAAGATAAATAGACAGTACGTAGCAGCATCTCATTATTATTTGGCGTTGGAATATCGCTAGTCGTCATGTCAAAGTTTTCAGCTTTTGGCGCGCCGTGAGGGCGGCTTGCCAATTTAATTTGACGGTTTGTTTCTTGATTTTGTTGTTTATCAAAACTCATTTTAATCATCCTTTTATTTATTGGTTTAACGTTTTTAGCTTCTAAAAATAGTAGCCAAGCAAAAGTGAATGGCTACTAATAGTAAAAATAATCTACAAATTAATGTTTTATATAAAGTTATTATTTCTATTTGTTTGTATTCTCAGCCTACCACTTTTAAAAGGCTTTACGGCTATTAAGCGGCGCTGGTCAGTGAACGCTCCAAGATACGACGTGATACTGCAAGATCATTGTTGCCGTGCTCGCCAAGTTTGACCATGCTGTGTGCTTCGAGCTGTTTAATGACTGGATCGATGGCTGACTCATCTAACTTATCATCTGCCAAGCTAACTGGCAAACCAAGACTACGGAAGAAGTTCTCGGTATATACGATAGCAGTCTCGATGATGCTGTCATCGTCTTGTTTGGTATCATCATTGCTATCAATAGCCCAAACGTTACGGGCATATTGAAGTAACTTGTCCTTTTTGCTTTCTTTGAGCTCACGCATTACGGCTGGCAATAAGATAGTCAAGGTGCGAGCATGGTCGATGCTATGCAACGACGTTAATTCGTGACCAACCATGTGTGTCGTCCAATCTTGTGGTACACCAGTGCCAATCAGACCGTTCAGCGCCATAGTAGCTGTCCACATGATGTTCTTACGCGTTTCTAAGTTTTCTGGATCTGCTTTAACCGCTGCACCTTCCTCAATCAAAATTTTAAGTAAGCTCTCAGCGAAAGCATCTTGTACTTTTGCATTAACTGGATAAGTCAGATACTGCTCCATCACATGGACAAAGGCATCGGCAACACCGTTCATGACTTGACGTTCAGGTAGGGTTAACGTTTTAGTTGGATCGAGAATGGAGAACTTAGGGAAGACTAATGGACTACGGAAAGGGAGTTTTGCTTGACGCTCACTATGGTTGACCACACCGCCATTGTTCATCTCAGAACCCGTCGCTGGAATGGTTAATACAGCACCCAGATCGATAGCAGTATCGATGTTTGCACAACCATCGAGCAGTGCATCCCATGCTTTTTCACGTGAGACAGTGCTGTCATCTTCGGTAAGTGAAGATACGAGCGCAATGAACTTAGTACCATCAACATCAATAACTGAACCGCCACCAACTGCTAGTAGAAAATCAATATTATGCTCATTGACCATATCAGCGGCTTTAAGCAGAGTAGTGAACTCTGGATTTGGCTCAATGCCACCGAATTCAAAGACTTCGCGGCCAGCGTTCACTGTTAGAGCTTTTCTGACTTCGTCTAACGTACCGGTACGTTCAGCTGAACCACCACCGTAGGTAATAAGTACTTTTGCATCGTTAGGTACTAGATCTGCTAATTGTTCAATTTGTCCTTCGCCAAAGACGATACGTACGGGATTATAATATTGAAAGTTATTCATAAGGTTCCTAAAAAACAGTCAGGTTTTTAAATGTCAGTAGCCAAGTCATGCCCATGCTTAGCATCTGATGGCATTGTACATCAATTAGACCAGTCGTCTAGTGATTTTTACAAAACTCTTGCATACCTATCATTTTTGCAAAACTTAGTGGTAAAAGCCTTAATATAAGAAAATAGCTCAGCATAGCGCTACTATCAGCGGCCCATCTCAGTCGTTGTCATCTGCCATACTTCTGCAAGCGGCGTATTGGTTTGACTGATTTTGGCGATTAGGCTGGCACCAAGCCAAGCAAAGTACCAACGCTTTGCCATGCTTTCTGCAGCGATATTATCGAGCTGCGGTACGGAATTATCGGCCCAGCCAGCTTTGATTTGTTCGGCAAGCCAACTGATGGTTTGCTGGTAACCGGCGTAAAGTACTTTACGCATAGGCTCTGATATATCAGCAACCTCGGCACTAAGCTTGACGACTAAGCATTTTTCGTGATCACAGCCATTTTGCTGCGTGTCATACCAGTTTTGAAAATAATTATAGAGCTTTTGCTGAGCACTGATATCTTGTGTGCCAATAGCCTCAAGGCGGTTCTTATACATGGCAAAATAATGATTGATAATAGCTTCACCAAACGCTTCTTTTGAGGCGAAGTAATGGTAGAAAGAACCTTTGGGTACACCCGCTGTGTCTAGTATTTGTTTGATACCGACAGCTGTAAAGCCCTTTTGCGCAATCAGCTGGTAGCCTATCGCTAGCAGGTGGGCCCTAGTATCTGAAGGGGTAATATTTAAGGGATCGATATTTAGAGGTTTAGTATTTAAGGGTGTTGCATTTTTAGTGATAGACATGAGCGCTATATTCTCCTGAGAACAATACGTTTTAAAACACTATATTTTGGTTTTTATAATTATATGAGAAAAGAGGTTTTAAACTAAAATATGAGTGGCGATGTTTAAAAACACTGCTTAACATCGTACGCTATAAATGAAGGTTTGTACGTGTTGTGTTTCATCAACAATATTTCGTATTAAAGTAGTCTTGTTTTATCTATCTTCTATGTTAACATTAGACCAGTCGTCTAGCAAGTCTAGCTTCTAATTCGTAAGATTTATAGATCAAGAAAAATTGAGCATTAGAGTTTTTATAGCTTAAGAGTGCAGATAAATACATAAGCACATAGCACATAGATAGTTTCCATTGATAAGTTCTTATTGATAGTAGATTGTCTTTCTCTCGATTTTCGTAGAGCCATTTTATAAAAATAATTTTAAACCATAATCATAATTAGGTAAGGATAGTCATTATGACAACGAATAATACCGCTAGCAGTAATAACGCTTACACCGATTTTCATTTGCAATATATCGCAGGCAAGTGGCAGAGCGGACAAGATGATAGTACGAATACGAATACCAATCCATATAATGGTGAGACGCTCGTAGAGATTCAGCAAGCAACTAATAAACAGCTTGATGAAGCTTATCAAGCAGCCAATGCGGCACAAAAAGAATGGGCGCAAAAAACACCTGCTGAGCGCGCTGCTGTCATGT
>JARIAA010000246.1 GCA_029264635.1 Psychrobacter sp.
TCAATCGTACCGACGGCCTCGCTACCACCCGTGGCAGGCATGTCAGGTTTATTACCGTATTCGCCTTTGATGGTCACAAGGTCATGATTATGAATGGACGATAAAATCGTTTTGATACGGACTTCATTATCTTTAGGCTCTGGAGTAGGGCTATCGCTGACACTAAGCACCTCAGAGGGTTTACCAAATTTATTATAAGTGGCACTACGCATGGAAATTTCCTTTATTTATTTTTTAAGTGGGGGAATAAAAGTGATGGATTATAGTGATTAATATTTTGTATGGATGAGTTCTATTGCTCATACAGAGATACTGACTCATGGTCAGTTATCAACCTTAACAATTTAGCCGCAGTGCTCGCAAGATTACTTTGGTTAAAGAACGTTGTGGCTTGCTGATAATTGTAAAATGATAAGCGCTTAAGGTAATGTTTTATCTTAAGTGTTAGAGGCGAGTATATGCTAGGTTACTCAATTGATAAGCAAAAAAACAACGGCGGTGCTCTATAAATAAAAGACACCGCCGCTACTTGTAATACTGATAATCAGACATTAAGGCTTTATCAGCACCTTACCGTTTTTGCTCGATTGTAGCTTTCCATCGACCGCTTTAACGATATCAGCCAAATCAAACACCCCTTCCACAGGCAGTTTTAATTGTCCATCAACTGCTCGATCAATTAGCTCATCGATCAGACGTTTTTTGTTCTCCACGCTCATCTCTTGACTGAGTTTACTACCCCAAAAGCCCTTCATAACCGCTTGTTTAAAAATCATATGGGTCGGATTGAGTACTATCGGCTTGCCTGACATGGCGCCGAAGACTGCAAACGTGCCGCCGTGACCCAGTAATGATAAGACATCACCGCTGTCCTCACCGCCGACAGAATCAACAGCCGCACTGATTTTGTCGTCACCAACGATTTGTTGTACTTGCTCTTTCCAGTCCTCATCAGAGGTAGTGACATTGTTTTTGATACCAAGCGCTGTTAATTCGTCTAACGCGTCTTTGCTGCGTACCAGATTAATAGTATGAATGCCGCGTGCTGCCGCTAACATCGCAAGCGACTTACCGACCGCGCCGTTTGCAGCATTATGAATAATCCACTGACCACTCTCTACTTCCAAAAATTCGATCAGCATCAAGGCGCTGAGTGGCATCGCGATTAACTGCGCGGCCATCTCATCGTCTAAGCTCTCTGGGATAGGAAATATCATATCAGCTGATGCCACAAAATACTCAGCCCACGTTGCCTGCACACTGGCGGCGGCCACGCGTTGCCCAACTGTTAGATCTTTAACTTCACTGCCAACAGCATCAATGACACCAAACGCCTCACTACCAGCAATCGCAGGCAATTTAGGTTTAAAGCCATATTGACCGCGAATGGTTAAGAGGTCGTGGTTATGAATAGAGGCGAGGATGGTTTTGACTCGCACCTCATCAGCTTTTGGCTCTGGGATAGGGCTATCGCCAAGGCTTAATACTTCAGTGGGTTTGCCAAAATAGTCATAAGTGGCGCTACGCATAGTAAATCCTTTTTTATTGGTTTAAGCGTTTATAGTGAGTTTAAAGCAAAGGAGGGGCCGTTTTAATCGTGTTCTGCTGGTATAAATTTTCCTCACTTGCTGTTCACTATGCTCACAGAGGCTTCGAAAAATTTATCCCAGCGTCACTATAATATTTTTTAATTTAGTCAACTATCATTTTTTTTATAAAGCACAGTTGGCTGACTATAAAAATTAGTATCAACTAAAGCTTTAATAAAACCTTGCCATTTTTATCTGATTGTACGTCTTTGGAGACCGCTTTGGTCACCTCAGATAAATCATAAGTGGCTGCAACAGGCAGATGAAGTTTACCACTCGTAGCACGTTCAATGAGCTCATTGATCAAACGCCGTTTGCGCTCGATAGGCATACTGGTGCTGGTTTTGGTGCCCCAAAAGCCTTTGGCAGCCGCTTCTTTAAAGATCAGCTGGCCTGAATTAAGTGCCATAGGCTGCCCTGATAGCGCACTAAATGCGACTATCGTACCGCCCGTGCCTAGCAGTGATAATAACTCACCGCTGGCTGTCCCACCGATAGAATCGATTGCACCTGTGATCGGCTGCTTGCCTGTAATCGCGCGAACTTGCTCTTGCCAGTCGTCATCGTCCGTCGATACGATATTGTCAATACCCAGATTTTCCATCTCAGCCTTAGCATCAGTACGGCGTACGACACTGATAGTATTAATACCACGATCGGCGGCAAAGAGAGCAAGGTTTTTACCGACTGCGCCATTAGCAGCATTATATATAACCCACTCACCGTACTTAAGCTCTAAAAACTCAAGCAGCATGAGGGCGCTTAGCGGCATGGCAATGAGCTGGGCAGCCACTTCATCATCTAAGCTATCAGGAGTCGGGAAGACCAAATGCTTAGGCGCGACAAAGTAATCCGCCCACGTATTGTGTACATTGGCGACCGAAACGCGCTGTCCAACTTTTAAGCTTTTAACCTTTTTACCAACGGCGTCGATAATGCCGACCGCCTCAGAGCCGCCGATTGCAGGCAAGCTAGGCTCATAGCCATAAGTACCGCGTATGGTCGACAAATCATGATTGTGAATGGGCGCAAGGATAGTCTTGATACGCACCTCATTGATAGCCGGTTCGGGCATAGGGCTGTCGCCTAGACTTAACACATTAGAGGGTTCACCAAAGTGATGATAGAGGGCGCTGCGCATAATTTTCTCCTTCATTATTATTGTTAAGATATTCATAACTTATCAGAATGACTTTATCAAGCTCTCTAAGTCACTCATAATCGCAGTTTGGTTAACTTTATGGCGACACTTTAACGATAGTTTTACCCACCGTGCGATTGGACTCTACTTGACGGTGGGCTTCTGCCAAATCGTTAAAGGCAAAAGTCTTGAAGACGTGTGCTTTGAGCGTACCGTTTTCTAGCATTTTCTTTAAAGTTTGCATGTCATCGCCACTTGAGGTCACATTAAAAAACGAGACGTCGATATCGTGCTGTTTGGCATATTCTTTGGCTTTATCGGAGAATTCAGGGGTAGGTAGGGAGATAATAGATTTGCCCTCTTTAGTCACTCGAAGTGACTTTTCAAGTACTTCACCACCAATGGCATCCAATACAAAGTCAAGATTGGAGACGATCTCCTCAAAGTCTTGAGTTTTATAATCGATATGCTCATCTGCGCCTAAGGACAGCACAAAGTCTCTGTTTTCAGCTGACGAGGTAGAGATGACGTACGCGCCAAGATCTTTGGCAATTTGCACCGCAAAATGACCAACGCCACCAGAACCTGCGTGTATCAGTACTTTATCACCCGCTTTGATGCGCGGCTCTAGCACTTGCAATGCAGTCAACGCTGCAAGTGTCGTTGCACCCGCTTCATCAAAAGAGGTATTATCAGGAATTTTGGCAAGCTGCTCTGCGGGAGCTGCCACATATTGGGCGTACGCATTGCCGTGACCAGGGAAATTAAGCAGCCCAAACACTTTATCACCTTCTTTAAAGTCCGTGACCTCTTGACCAACCGCTGTGACCACGCCTGCAATGTCCCAGCCTAAAATCAGCGGTCTGTCGGTACCGTAGACTTGGTCAAGTAAATCTGGCATCTCGCGTATCTTGACATCGACAGGATTAATACTAATGGCTTTGGTTGCAATCAGTACTTCATCGGCTTTGGGCATAGGCTTATCGATCTCACTGAAGACCAGATGGTCAATACCGCCCGCTTTATAAAGTAAATAGGCTTGCATAACGTTCTCCTTTATTATTTTAGGTATGAAAACCGCTTATGAGAACTACCTTATCAATTCGGTCTCATGAGTCGCAAGCTCACTTTGGTTAAGTCATGTTGTCGTTTAAGTGATGTTGGTAATTAATTTGATGAATCGTCTTTATTGATTTGTATTTCTTTGACTTTAGTATGCTCAGCGTTTATCACTTTAAACTTGCTATCGACCATCGCCGTCAATAATGGCGCGCCTTTATCATTGACCCGAAAAAGTCCATATTCTGCCGCTTCAAAAACATCGGCATGACCTTCTTGAAAGAAAAAGGCATTGGTCGCAAGCTTCATCACATTATGACGAATACGATAATAGATGGCCATCTCATTAGCTGCTAAATTGTCAGGCTTGGTGTTGGCTAAACGTACGAATTGTCCAACGTTGTTTTCATCTCGTGCCACTATGACGTAACCCTCTTCATTGTTAGCAGAGCTACTAGATTCTTGGTTTAAAGCGGCAAATACGTCATTTTCCAAAGCATAGCTAAGCGCCATATAATCACCTTGCATAAAGCTGCGCGGGTCAACGGGTGCAAGGGCTAACAATACAGTGTCGCCAGTAGCAAGATGGGTTTCGTATTTTGCGACGTTGATGGTCATTACCACTAGGATAATGATCAGCCCAAGTAGAGCAAACGTAATTTTGAATAGGCGCTTTTGCCACCAAGGTAGGGTTGTTGCTGATGTTTTTTGCTGCACTAATTTATCATTTATATCACTCATGTCAGTCATAATCGGTGCTCCTGATTATCGCCAGCGTTAGTGTTCGTCAGTTTTTTATCAACAAAATCATTAGCAAAATAACGCTTAATGAGCAACCAATGTATGAGTAGCAAACCAATACCACTAATCAGCATCGACACAGACTTGACTAATAAAGAGGTATCAAGCTGATAGTAATACCAAAACACATAGCTGACTAAAGCAAAGATACCGAAACCTAACAGTATGCGCTGACTATTGGCGAAAGCGATGACGATAATAAGGCTAGTCGATAGCAGTCCTGACACATAGATCGACATGATACCCATTGCCGCAGTTGCAAACATGACGATCAAACCTACAGCCGATAGCAGTTTGACTTGATAGCGTTTTAAAATTAAGAAAGCGGCGTACAGGCTGACAAAGGTTAGTAGACTTTGTGCAAGGATGTAATCATAGATAAACACGTAGCTGACAAAATCACGACTGTATTCGAATTTGACAATATACAAGGAGACGATAACGAGCAAAACTGCGCTGGCACTTGTCAGGGCTTGACTAAGATTCAGGGCTGACAAGTGCCATGTGGCAGGCAAGCGTTGGATTACCCCATAGCGTTGCACATTTGCCATCGTCATTATGAGAGCCAAAAACCCCAAACTGATCTCGGGTATTTGGTAATAATTAAACAAATAGATAGCGCAGGCGAGCGCTATGATAGTGCTCAACAGTCGATACACCATATTAGGCATAACCATAGTCATCAGTACTTGAAAAAGTAACCATAACCAAGTATCAAGCGGCGTCTTTAACTCACTAGCGAAGATTGAAAACGCGACATATAACTGCCCTGCCGCGCTCATGGTAAAGGCCAAACTGTTCCAAAACGTACTACGGCGCTTGTGCTCATTTTTAAATAAAAACCAGCAAATAGCGCTGAGTATCGCGCCCATTATTAATTGCAAGCTAACATGTTCAAAAATATCTGCTTCAAATAATAATAAAGACAAAAACCCGACAAAAAACATACTGGCTAAAATACCTGTAAACCCAAAGAATACGCTGATAAACCAAGGAGTGTGTTCTTCAGGTCTAATATTTTCGTTTGAGGCCTTATCATCAAGCAAACCCAAAATTTTTAGCTTAGCAAGCGTCTGAGCGTAATTATCATCATTCATGATCAAACCCTTTTTCAATCGCGGGCGTCTCAGCATTTGCCACTTTACGTAGCCAAACGACAGCTACCGAACTCATCCCAAGCAGCAACAGCGCTAATATCAAGAACCCAGCCGTTTCAAAATCATCTAACAGCCATTCTCCCACCCAAAACATTACCACGATGATGAGAGAAAACGACAGGTAAGTGAGCATCAGTAAGTCAATGTAACGTTTATAAAAGCGCCAATAAATAAAGGCGCACCAGCTTGCCCATAACAGTAAAGACAGGAGCGT
>JARIAA010000262.1 GCA_029264635.1 Psychrobacter sp.
TGCGCCGCTGTTTAAAGACACACTTCGCTCATTGCTGCTGCCACCATAAATAACAGCGACTCTACCAAATTCACTGGCATCCTTTACTTTACTATATGCAACACTTAATAAAGCATCAGTGCTTGGCTGATCACCTTCTGTACTCTCTTTTTCGGTTTGCGCAGCGGCGGCTAAGGCTGCCTCTGGGTTATCAATGATTACCGAGCTTTTAGCGTCATCGACCGCTTTATTGAGAATGTCAGGGGTGTTTTGATGATTCGTCATGAGGGTGGTTTCCAAAAATCTTTTATATAAGGCTTACTTAAGGTACAAATTATTAGCCGATAAATCGATAGCAATCTGACCGATATTACCAGCGCCTTGTGTTAAAAGCATGTCGTCTGCCTTCAATAAGCGCTGCATAACGGGGGCAAGATTATTTTTATCAACAATAGTGGGTTCGACAGCACCGCGTAAGCGGATACTACGTGCCAGCGCTTTGGTATCGGCGCCAGTAATGTGGCTTTCACCAGCTGGGTACACATCCAATAATAATAACTCATCGACCGTTGAGAGCACTTCAACAAAATCATCAAAGCAGTCGCGGGTACGGCTATAACGATGCGGCTGAAACAGCATCACTAAACGGCGATCAGGGAAGCTCTGGCGCGCCGCTTTAATCGTAGCGTCCACCTCTTTTGGATGATGACCATAATCATCAATGAGCAGTACATCGCCGCCCTCAATAGCGACAGCAGGATGTTGTTCAAAACGACGCCCCACCCCTTCAAACTTCTGTAACGCCCGCTCAATAGCTCTGTCATCCACGCCTTCATCAGTCGCCATTGTAATAGCAGCAAGCGCATTATAGACATTGTGAATACCAGGAATATTTAACGTCAAACGCAGAGGTTCGCGGTCACGGCGTAACACTGTAAAGTGGGTCTTAGTGCCTTCGCTGACCACATCGACTGCTTGCACATCGTTAAAAGGCTCAAGGCCAAAGGTCAATACGGGGCGACCGATATCGTCAATCATGGCATATAGTTCAGGGTCATCACCACAAACCACTGCCAAACCATAAAAGGGCATGTTTTGCAAAAACTGAATATAAGCTGCTTTTAATTTCTCAAAACTGTTTTCATACGTCTCCATATGATCTTGGTCGATATTGGTGACAATCGCCGCCATTGGATGCAACGATAAAAACGACGCATCAGACTCATCAGCCTCTGCAATTAAAAAACGACTGCTACCGAGCGCTGCATTCTTGCCTGACGCATTGAGCTTACCGCCGATGACATACGTCGGATCAAGCTGCCCTTCTGCCATCATTGTTGTCAGCAGACTGGTGGTAGTGGTTTTACCGTGCGCACCTGCAACCGCAATCCCATGACGATAGCGCATTAACTCACCGAGCATATCAGCGCGGCGTACGACTGGCAAACGGGCTTCCAATGCAGCTTTTACCTCTGGGTTACTACGATCAATCGCTGAGGATACAACCAGAACGTCCGTATTAGAGATGTTTTTGGAATCGTGACCGATGAATATCTCAATACCAATATTCCGTAAACGCCTTGTGACAGGGCTTTCGGTAATATCTGAACCACTCACTTGATAGCCTTGATTGCTCATTACCTCAGCGATACCGCACATACCTGATCCACCAATGCCCACGAAATGTAAATGCTGAATACGGCGCATCTCTGGTATCTCAATCAAACGCTTTGGCGAATCATTGTTCGTTAATGACATAGAAGAAGTATTGGCAGAGGTAGGCGTTGACATAGGACTTTCTCTTTATTAAAGGCTAACAAAATGCGTATCAGTGAATACAAATAAAAAACAGCTTTGAAGATTAAAAAAAATTACTTTATAGTGCTTGCCAAATGATATCGGCAACCTGCTGGTTGGCATTACGATTAGCAAGAGCATGACCTTTTTTGGCCATCGCTAAGCAAGTGGGTCGATCAAGTGCGGCAAGCTCATCGCTTAGCCGTTTAGGTGTCAATTCAGTTTGTGGCAATAAAATTGCAGCATCGTGTTGCGTCAAGGTGCGAGCATTAGCAGTTTGATGATCATCGACCGCACTTGGCAGTGGCACAAAAATCGCAGCAATACCGACATTTTGAATTTCAGTGACCGTTAGCGCACCTGCACGGCACACCACAATATCTGCCCAGCTATAGGCTGCTGCCATGTCATCAATAAAGGGCTGTACCGTAATATGATGCAGGTTTAAATCTTCATCATCATAAGCCGCTTTCGTTGCCAGCTCATTATTACGACCACATTGATGACGCACTTCAAAGGGACGATCGACGAGCGCCAATGCTTTTGGTAAGGTAACGTTTAACACTTGAGCACCAAGTGAGCCACCAACGATTAGCAGCTTGAGCGGTGAGCTGTCGATGACATCATAACGTATCTCAGGTTCAGCAACTCCAGAAATCGCGTTGCGTACTGGATTACCCACGGTCTCAAGCTTGGCGTCCAATTGACTATCAGCAAAGGTGTGTTCAAAAGCTTGCAGTACTTTGGTTGCCATTTTGGCCAAATAGCGATTACTCATACCTGCAATTGCATTTTGCTCATGGATAATCAGTGGCGTCTTCGTCATACGGGCGGCGATACCACCAGGCGCTGAGACGTAACCACCAAAGCCCACTACCATATCAATTTTATTACTACGAATAATTTTGGTCGCAGCCATGGTCGCTGATAATAATGAGATGGGCAACTTGAGCAAGCGCCCTATTCCTTTACCACGTAAGCCTTGCATATTAATCGCATGAAAAGCATAATCGGTTGGTTCAACCAAGCGGTTTTCCATACCATTTGGTGTGCCAAGCCAATGAATGACTGCACCGCGCTGAGTCAGCTCCTCACTCACTGCAAGGGCTGGAAATACATGCCCGCCTGTACCAGCAGCCATCATCAATATGTGCGGTGTCTTCATTACCCTTGCCTATCTTTTCGTTAATTATATGAAGTGCTTATAGTCACACAGTTAAGTCAGTTATTGAAAATGATGACACTGTAAAAGCCCGCATAGTATAGATGAAATCAAGCTGATATATATAGCATTTTATCGATTAAACGGCAGATTAAATGACGGTAATGCCAGACAGTAAAAGTGAGAGATTATGATAGCTTAACAACCTCTCATTCTTGCGATATGGTTATACACAACGGGCTTCTATCGCAATGATAAAATCGGTTGCGATATCGGTTCCACATTGATCGTTAATCTCACGCACACAAGTCGGGCTGGTGACGTTAATCTCAGTAATGCGTCCGCCAATTAAGTCCAAGCCAACAAACATGAGACCTTTTTGTTTGACGATAGGGGCGACCACTTCTGCCACTTGACGTTCAATATCGGTGAGTGGCATGGCCACACCGCTACCACCTGCCGCAAGATTACCACGGGTCTCGCCTTTGACGGGAATACGAGCCAAGCTATAATCTACAACGACGCCATCCACGATCAATACGCGCTTATCGCCCTCGACAATCTCTGGTAAATAACGCTGTGCCATAATTGGCAAGGTTTCAAGCTCAGTTAATATTTCAAGCGTCACGCCGATATTGGGACTGTCCGCTGTCAGACGAAAAATACCGGTGCCACCCATGCCATCTAGCGGCTTGACGATAACATCTTGCTGCTCGGCGATAAACTTGCGAATATGCGCCTGTTTACTAGTCACAATCGTTGGGCTCATGTAATCGCTAAACCAAGTCGCAAACAACTTCTCATTACAGTCGCGAATCGCTTGTGGATCATTAACGACTAAGACGCCTGCTGCTTTTGCATGGTCAAGCATATAAGTGGCATAAATAAAGCGCATGTCAAATGGTGGATCTTTACGCATCAAAATCACGTTATAGTCGCTAATCGAACCAGTACTTTTATCGCCTAGGGTATAGAAGTTTTCGGGATCACGCTTTACGCTAACTGGCTGCGAATCGACCATTAACTGTCCACGATCCAACCAAAGATCATGAATTTGGCAATAGCCAAGCGTATGACCACGATCTTGAGCTGCCCACATCATTGCTAAGGTAGTGTCTTTTTTATAATTGATCTCTTCGATAGGATCCATAATGACGAGTATGTTTAAAGATTTTTTTTGATTTTCTTGGCTCATAATAAGGCTCACTTACGTTATATTATTAGTAAATAAATAAGAATGGATAAAAAATGGGCAAAAACGACATAGCGAAATGCTAACTATAAAGCTTTAATTAGAACCTTTGCGACAGACTATACGCCGTACTGCTCACGGTAATACTGCATTTTTGCAAGCTGGGTCGCCTCTTTATAGGGGCTATTTTCGTCTGCCAAATAACTGATTAAATCATCAATATCGACGAGGGCACGTACAGGTACTTGTAAGGTTGCAGCAAGCTCTTGAATAGCAGAATGATCGTTTTGGCCTTTTTCTTTACGATCAAGGGCCACGATAATACCTGCCACACTTGCGCCCGCTTGCTCTAAAACCTCAATCACTTCGCGCATCGCTGTGCCAGCAGTAATCACATCATCCAGTATCCAAACTGATTTGCCGCTGACATCGGCACCAACCAAGTTACCGCCTTCACCATGCGTTTTAGCTTCTTTACGGTTATAACCCCATTTCGCATTGATACCATGATGTAGCAATAACGCTTGAGCGGTTGCCGCCACAAATGGAATGCCTTTATAAGCGGCACCAAAGATGACCAGCTCTGGCTCACCTATACCATTATTCGTAACTGCCATCTGTTCGGCCAAGGCATCCGCATAACCGCGCGCGAGTAATGATAACATCTCACCTGTTGCCAGCAGTCCTGCATTAAAAAAATACGGACTGATACGACCAGACTTAAGCACAAACTCGCCAAATTTTAGCACTTGATTATCTAAAGCCAGTTGAATAAAGTCATGCGATGAGAATAACGGGGTTTGAGCGGGTTGAGCATTGGTCATTGGGGCATTCCTATCAGCGAAGAGGAGGACAAAAATTTTGCATTATTGTACCCACTATTAATCAGCTTGACCAACCATTGATGTCATAATCCTGCATATTAGGATAACGCGTCAACAGACCACTACGTGACGAGATATTAAAATAGCATGAACCATCAGCGCGCACTTGTATCTCCCAGCCTAAATGATAGGCCGCTACAATGATATGACCCTCAAAAATCCGAATTTGCCGATACTGATAACGCTGTGCAGGCTCAAGATTAATCTGACTGAGCAAATAGCTACGGACATGCTGACAGATTTGCGCCGCGCTGTAGCTTTGATTGATACTTTTGCGCGTACTACACTGCTTTAAAGCATGATCGGCTACGCTACCTGCCATGATATCTGTGGGCAAACTGCCCTTGCCTGTTTCAAACTGTTGGGGCTGCAAAATCACTTGCCAGTCATCAGCATACAAGCTATTGAGTAATTCGTCAGGATTATAACGTTTAATCAACGCGCGTAGGGAGGCAGAAGACGCATTGGTATTTTTATTAACACTATCGACATTTATACCTTGCGCAGCAAGGCTATCAGCGACCACAAAACCATAACGAGTCAGCGCTGGATATGCACAAATCGCCTGCTGAATATCTGACATATCCAGTAAGATCATATCACTCAATGCTGATACTAAAGGCTGCTCGCTATGGTTCTGATGAAAATTATCAGGAAACTCCATAAGCTTTGCGGCGTTGAGTAATGACAAATGCTCCGCCAAAGCCTCAGAAGCTATTAGCTGCCATTTAGATAAACTGTCTTCATTAAGCTGATAAAAACGTATCGAATTGCCATACAACCGTTGCAACTGTCCATTTTGACGGCGCGCAGGTTCTGGGATATCACTCAAAGGCCGAGCAGGATCAAGTGGTGATTGTCTGGGATCAAAATTGGGATGCACGATTGCAGGCTGCTTACTATCCAGTAAAACAGACGATTGCTGCGCATGACCTTCTATTAGCTTACTTTGTGCCGCTTTGCATTTATCATTCGGCAAACGGTTGGCAGGAGTAGAAGGCTGAGTCATGAAATCTCCATAAGCTATAAAATATTAAAGCTTGTTGAAACGCTCTTTGAACAGGGGTTTTTCAAGGAGGCTATTTAAAAAAGGCTATTTGAATCAAACGGTCGTCTTACTCTTGATAACGCAAAATATCGCGATATCCTGCTTGCCAATCAGGATAATCGAGCAAAGCTAACGGAATATTGCTATGCAGGCGCTTCCCTGTAATCGTTGTTTTTGTAGAATCGATAGTAGGAGGCGTCTCACCTATTTGCTCGCTTAACCAAACGCCAAGCTCTAAGGTCGTGACTGGCGCGTAATCTGTAGCGATATAAAGTGGCTTTGGCGCATCGATAGTAAGTACATTAGTAATAATATTGACTAAATCACGATCCATGATACGGTTGCTCCAGTGCGCGGCTGCCACTGGCTCTTTTTGTGGCTCGCGGGCTTTACGCAAACGCATCAGTCGCGCGCGGCCATAGATACCGCTAGGACGAATAATGATAGCCTTATTACCAAAGCCTTGTTGCAGTGCTTGCTCTGCTTGGAGTATAACCTTTGAGGCTTCACGCTCAGGCATCACAGGCGCGGTATGTTCATCGATCCATTCGCCATTATCTTGCCCATAGACGCCGGTCGAGGAGATAAATACAATGCGCTCAAGTTGGGACAGCTCATGTGCCATACTGGCTAAATGCTGACAGATACCTAGGTAGCTATGGTTGTAACCATTGGTGGAATACTCATCAGGCGTCACAATAATAGCGATTCGAGTAAAATCCTTTATCTGTTCAGCACTAAGCGTTAAAGCATCCGCTTGTAGAAATTTTGCGTTATCGTTTAAAGCATAATGGTGACGCTTGCTACGGGCAAGTCCTGTGACAGACATATGATCTTTGGCAAGCTTATTAGTGACAGGCACACCAATATCCCCTTGACCGATGATGAGCCAGTGCTGAGTCGTCATAAAGCATCCTTAATGTATTGTATTTATCGTAGATTTGACCGTATGTTATGTTTAAAAATAGCGCATATAAGACAGTTTAACATCATCATTAGCCTCAACGCGGTCCTGCCAATCATAGCTGGCGTTGATACGTAGCGCTTGTTTTTTATCAATATCATACTGTACACCCAAAGTCGTAATTGGTTGCCAATAACTGCCCTTAACGTCGTTATTATCGCTGCTGCCATGATACCAATATGGCAGCTGCAATTCAGCCTGCGCGCGTAACTGAATGTTAATCTGATAACGGCAGCCTGCATTGATCCCTGCTCCCACACGAAATCCCTTGTTGAGACCGCGCCCTGCTTGTGTCTTACCTGATAAAAAACCATAGCATAACTGTGGCGGCATCTCGCCTGTATTTGTACGTGGCGTCCCAAATGCCCACGACCAGCCCGTCTCATAACCCAAACTTGCGACCAGATGATCAGTGCCATTTTCTTGCGAGCCATCATCCACACGCGTTGCCTCTACACTGGCACCCCACGTTTTACCTTTTTTGGCGGAATTAACGGGGTTAAATGAGCGCCCACGAATCAAGGTGAAATATTGCAAAACCACACTTGATGGCTGATTGTCTTTATTGTCATCAGTATCATACAGACGCAAAGTTGCAGCGACGCCTTCTAAATCAAAGAACTGCGGAAATCTTGATGAGCGATCAAGGGTGCTATGATAGCCTGCGCGTAGACCAAAATCGATATAGTTGTTATCACTGCGTTGA
>JARIAA010000237.1 GCA_029264635.1 Psychrobacter sp.
CAGCTATGCGTTTGTGCTGGGCCGTCAGCTGGGCGTGCCAGCACACAAAATGACGCCAGCGGTCAGATTGGCGCTCATTGATATGGTTGTTGGCATCGTACCTGGTATTGGGACGTTGCTTGATATCTTTATACGTCCTAGCCGTAAAACCTTAGTCATCGTACATCAGCACTTACACTATGAGTACGGTATCACCGAAACCATACATATGGATCGTCCGTTTCTACATCAATCATTAGAAGATAAGCAGCAACACAGTCGCTTTTGGCGAAGTCCAATCGTTGCATGGTGCTATCTGCATGTGCCTGATATATTAGGCTTAGTCGTTTTACTATTTATCGTCTGGGGATTATGGGCCGTGATAAGCTGGCTTGTGAGGACAGTTGGTCAAGCGACTGGTTTTGGCTAAAGAAAAGCTATATTAAAAAGGCGGCACACGTAACTATCGTATGTCGCCTTTTTTTTATAAAAAATAACCTTCGTTTTTCGTCATTCAGTGACGACTTCAGCCTCAGCACTAACGGCATCAAAGCTGGTCACTTTGTCATTCTGAATAAGATCAATATTACTACCGCCGCCATGGCTGACCAGCTGAATATGGCCATCTGTTGAGCGATAAGTAGGATTGTTGCCTTGGCCTTCGGGTGCGCTTAGGGTCATTTTGGGTTTATTAGGCAAGGTTACGATGGCATTGAGCACGCCAGCTGCCGAGGTTTCAAAGACGACGGATAAGGTTTCACCTGACCCGCTTTTATAACGCACATCAGTGATTTGCGCCCCTTTAATAGCTTGTTCGGGATTAGGCGTCGCGGCTGCTATATTTGGTTCTATCTCTACCGTTTCGATATCGTTTTCAAGCTCGTTTAAGCTCACATCCTGCTCTGAATCTTTGCTGGAATCAGTCGAGTTTTGGGCGCTGTCTATGAGTGCACCATTATCATTGTTAACCTTCACAGGTGTACTTTGAACGTCGGTTTCAGCCTGTACGCTGCTCGCCGTTTCAGGTTCTGGCGTCTTCTGGCAAGCCGTCAGTGACAGGACACTAAATAAAATAGCGGGAAAAATACGTAAGTAAGACTTGGATTTTAGTGGGTTTAAAGTAGGAGATTTCATAATCAAACGGTTATCCATCAAGAGAGGTTTATTTAGGCAAAATAGGCAGGCAGCTGCTATTAAGTGCTTACGGTAATGACAATACGTCTTTGACCACCGTAATCTCTATGCTCACATAGGTAAATACCTTGCCACGTCCCTAGACCCAATGCACCATTGATAAGAGGAATGGTTAAACTCACCCCAAGCATGACACTTTTGAAATGGGCTGGCAAGTCATCTGCACCTTCTAGCGTATGGCGATATTGTAGTTGATTAGCGGGCGCAATTTTATTCAGCCAGTCTTCAATATCTAGTCTGACATCTGGATCCGCATTTTCATTGATAGCAAGGCTTGCCGAGGTATGCTGCAAAAACAGATGTACTAGACCTGCTTTAGATGACTGAGGTATAAGCTTATTAAGCGCCTCTTCAATCACAGGCGTTATGATATGAATGCCGCGCGCATAGGCAGGTAAGGTAAGAGTGGTTTGTTGGTAGGACATGAGAGACTCACTTAATTTTTAAACTATCAGTTGTGATGCCATTTTCCTTGTAAACATTATCCAAATATCGGCGGCTAGCAAGTAGCTTGTCTACTACACCGCTTTGACTTTGGATATTGAGTTTTTGAGAAAAGTCCAAAATCGAGTTTAATTGCTCTAACACCATGGTATAGCTAGTGGCGGCTTTGTCGTCATCGATAATCATTGTTTTGGCATAATTTGTATCAAGGCTAAGGTAGTCGCTAAGGAGTTCAGGAATACGGGTTTCTATAAGTTTGTTAAGCGTAAATAACTGAGATTCAGTAATTTGCCCATGATGCGTTCGTTCATATTGTTGCCCAATGTCGTCCATAATAGCTCGAAACGCTTGAGGAATTTGCTCATTATAAAGTTGTTTGATAAAAGGATGATGCGATGAGAAGTTAATAGTGGTGAGCCTATCTGCTATGTCATCGTTAGGAGTTGTTGATTGATTCTCTAAGAGCTTATTAGCTGACGCTAAATATTCTTGATGTCGCTGGATTGAAGCAGCTTGTAGCTGCCGAGACTTCTCTTTCATTACAAAAAATATGGGCACAATGACGATGAGGCTAAGCAAAATAAGTAAGGTAAAAAAAGACATGTTAAGACTCTGTCATTAAAAAACTGTGGGTATTAGAAGTATACCTATTTTCAAAATATTTGTAGATTACAACATAACACATCTGTGTTACGTTACGTTAAAATAGAACACTAGTCGGTAAATTTTTCTGTATATTAGTACCTAACAATTGATAATTATTTAAGGAATATGATGGACAATGACACAGTTACTAAAAGTCAGCTAACTGCCTATAAGCCCACTACAGCCTATGTGGGAACGTCTTGGGCAGTCATGATGGTTGGCGTATTGGCATATCTTCTTGGTTTATGGAATGCACAAAGCATGCTACTCAATGAAAAAGGTTACTATTTTGCTATTCTGGTACTTGGATTATATTCAGCTATTAGTCTACAGAAGACTCTTCGTGATCGTAGCGAAGGCATTCCAACTACCAACCTATATTATTTAATTAGTTGGGCCGCTTTAGCAGTATCAATTGCGCTTATTGCTATTGGACTTATGAATGCAGGTGGCTTGAGCTTAAGCGAGAAGGGTTTTTATATGATGGCGTTTACTATGAGCCTTTTTGCAGCCGTTACGATTCAAAAAAACACCCGTGATGAAGCGCAGATTCGTACATTAGTTGCGCCAACACAAAAATTGGACGATGAGACTGCCAGAGTATCTAACCAAAGAACACATTCATCCGAAACAGGAAAATCATTATTTGGCGCTGTCAAATCTAAAATAGAAAGTAGCGATTAAGGAATATGAAGCTATTAATGTTATTAAATTATTCTAAACCAGCGGTGTCTGCAAACGTGTACGATTGGGCGACAGGCGTGCAAGCATCGCTGCCGATAGTGATGCAAACGACCCTAGCATCCTATCTGCTAAAGCCTCAGCACAGATAGGTGCAATGGCGTACCCTTTAGCGCCCATCGCACTCATGACCCAAATTCGTTTACTATTTAGTAGTGGCCCAACTATGGGGTGATAATCAGGAGTTTGAGTACGAATGCCTGCACGTCCCTGCCACAAGCTGGTATCGCTTGGAATAATCGTCTCCAACTCAGGAATGGCTGTCACTAGCTTTTCGCGGCTAATTTGGTGCTCTGCATTACGGATATCAGTGTCTGTCTCATTGCGCACAAAGCTTGCGCCTAGCAATAAATATTGTTCGCCTTCTACCACATTATTCAACTTACTATCAAAAGCTTGCCCAATAAATGACGCGCAGTAGCCGCTATATTTAAGGGGGAGTTTGGGCAGTTTTGCCCACTGTTTGGTTGTAGGCTTAAACCAAGACAACTGACCACGGATTTTACGACAATCAAAAATACGCTGATCTAGCTGATGGCTTTCAAAAGCGGCGCAAATCACCATATTATCGGCGGTGATAGATATTATATCTTTATCTTGATTACTGCCTTTAACACAAATATGTCTCTCCATCTCGCTCATACTACCGACTTCTAATTGTTGAAAGCAGATGAACGGATGCATCAGTATGACGTTCTTTAGCGCTTGTGGATTGACTAAACCAGAGTAAGGTAAGTACAAATTCTCCGTTAAATCTTGTACTGTTAACCCAGTAGCCTCTTGCGCCTGCGTAAGCGGTAATGTGGTTGCCATATCGTCGGGATAGTCGGCAATCTGTTCTGTACCAATATTGGCCTTTATAAGCAGATCAAGCGCGCCCGTTGGCTCAAGTATGGGTGCGATTCCATGTTTTTGAGCGTTTAGATTTAATAAGCGATACAGCCTACTGCTATAAAGATAGCCTATGGTATGTAGATGCTCGTCGACATGATGGATGGGCGTCATTTTGGGCGCAAGTAGGGCACGGGGGTTGCCTGAAGCACCTGCCAAAGGCGCAAACTTGTCGAGCAAGGTGACCTGAATACCACGATTGGCAAGCGACCAAGCCGCTAGCAGCCCTGATACGCCAGCACCAACGATGATGGTATGGTTCTGAGCGCAAGGGTGCGTGGAACCCTCGGTACTACTATCACGCGCAGGCAGTAAAGACTCAATCATAACTGCTGTGAGCATCTCGCGCTTACGCCCAAAGCCTTTGACCTTTTTAATCTCAAAGCCACAATTTTGTAGCGCTCGTTTGACGATACCTGCACAGCTGTAAGTGGCGACGGTTGTTTTTGGACGGGACAGACGCTGAATTTGTGTAAAAATGTCGTAGGCCCATAAGGCACTATTGCAAGACGGGGCAAATCCATCTAAAAACCAGGCATCAACATAGGGTACAGGCTTGGTAGCAGTATTTAAAGCCAACTTCGCTAAGCTGTCGGCTGCATCGCCAAACCACATATCGACGGTCAAATTATCATCCAAGAAGTTGAGGCGATGACATCCTGCGATAAGGGGCGGGTAGGCGGCCAAAAGCCGTTCTACCAATTCAGCAAGCTCAGGGGCGCGCTGTGCCCATAATGCGAGTATCTGCTTTAAGTCGGCAAATAGTATTGGAAACTTTTCGGTCGTTATAAAATGCAGGCGAGCAGTCGCCAATTGCGGATGCGCGTCACGTAGCTCTTGCCAAAGCTGCCATGTCGCTAATAAATTAAGCCCAGTACCAAAGCCTAATTCAGCGATCGTAAAACATTGCTTCGGCGCAAGGTTTGCCAGCCGCTCTGGCAGCTGGTTATGCGCCAAGAACACATGACGCGACTCTGCTAACCCATCAGCATGAGAAAAATAGACATCGCCAAACTCACCTGATACGGGCACCATATTGCCTGTATCATCCCTTTGCCAATCAATTTTGGCAGGGGTAATGAGATTTGATGGTTGAGTGTTGTTTATGTGCGCAGTGGACATAGAAAATTCTTAGAAGCACCAGTGGTTATCATGTTAGCAGCTATTATAGCGAGGAGTCTTGGACATAGTTGGGCTGAGTGCATATGGAAGTCTACATTAAGTCAGGCAATAATGAACCATGTTACTACCAGCGTTCACGGCGTACAAATACCAGCCACGAGATAAAAACACCGACCAATAAGCTGATCAAAACAGTGAACGCCCCATATAAAAATAACTGCCCTCTACTTTCATAAATCAAAACATTGACCTGCGTTTGCAGATCATTGACTTGTCTTTGTAGTTGCGCGTTACGACTAAGCAGGGTCTGATTGGCCGCTGACAAGGCTGTCTCTGAAGGCTGGCGCTGTGCTGCTAGGGTGTTATTAGCAGGCGCAGTTGTATTTATCGCTGGCTGATCAATAGTGCCTTGCTCGGTTACAGGCGGTGTTGCTGCAGGATCAGGGGTGGTAACGGTTGGGGCAGCTACCGTGGATACGGCCGCCATCAAAACCATGCTAGCAAGGCTACCTTTATAACAGCAAGTTTTTAACCAAGGTGTATCTTGACTCACAACGGCGCGACCTTATCTGCTGTATGATCAGTTGCCTCTGGTAAGGTTTTGATAAAGGGCTTAATATCTACATGACTGTATACGCCGTCTCGAAGATAAGGCTCAGCGCTTGCCCATGCTTGTGCCGCTTCAAGAGAGTCAAAAGCGGCAATAATAAGGCTACCTGACATCTCATTTTTTCCGTGTTCAATAGGCGTTGGACCTGCAATAATTAAGCGTTGCTCGCGGCTCAGTATTTGTAAGCGCTCAACGTGTTCAGCACGCGTGATTTGACGCTGCGCACTGCTATTGGCGACATCATGACCGATGATAGCAAATAAGGGCATGGTTCTTCCTTAGTAGGTATTAAAAAGTAAATATTAAAAAAATGGTAACGAAAATTAAAAATAAGTATTATCGTCATTGCGACGAGCGAATATCTGTCTTTAATAAAAAATAAAAGGCGCTAACCCTCAGTTATAGATCACATACAACCATCAAGCCAGCTTATGGATTTATTTTGTGGCCTTGTCAGTCAAAGCAGGGTTAAGATGATTTTTTAAGGCGGCAAATTGGGCAACGATGAACACCAACATAATCGGTATCCAGCCGTAGGTTTTGAAGTTAATCCAAGCTTCATCCGACATCGTAAATGCCGTGATATAATGAAGCACACCCATAAAAGCAAAAAATAGCGCCCAGGCGACCGTGAGCTTTTTCCAGCCGCCCATCGTGAGTATAAAGACATCCTTTAGTGCTAATTGCATCAAAGGCTTGTTAATAGCGGCACTAACGAACAAGGTCAGAGCAAAGATGCCGTTGATAATGGGGGATTTCCAGCGCAGATAAATGTCATCACGTAGCAGGAGCGTGCCGCCGCAAAATACAATGGTTAATAGCAATACAACCCATTGCTGCTTATCGAATTTACCTTTTTGACGCACGAAGTGGATAGCATAAATGACGATAGTGGCAATGAGTAATGCACCAGCGGCTGCCAAAATACCGCTCTGACGGGCAGCAATAAAAAAGGCAATCAGAGGAATGAAGTCTAGTAATGCTTTCATAACAAGTGGGATGTCCAACAAAAACGTAGTAGGTAGTTTACACGTCTACCGCGCTAAAAAAAAGCAATCAACGTTACAATGCCGCCCGATAGCAAATACAGTCTATAATAAATATGAGGACGGTCCTGACAGGGTTATTTATAATGGAATGATTTAGTCAAATGACTTTACAACCTATACTGTACTACCAGAACGAATTTTGCGCCATTTATCTACCACTCTATTTATACTCGCTATTTATACTCGCATCAAAATTAAGGCCAACTTTATGAAAATCGACTTACATTGCCATAGTACTTGCTCAGATGGTACGTATGCACCAACAGAGGTGGTGCAGCGCGCGCATGCAGCTGGTATCGATGTGCTGGCACTAACCGATCATGATACTTTACTGGGTATCGATGAGGCGAGGGATGCTGCAAACGGATATGGCATGACGCTCATCAATGGCGTTGAAATCAGCTGTGAGCATACGCTAAGCGGCGGTTATGGTAAAATTAAATCTACCAATAAAATCATCCATGTGGTTGGACTTGATTTTACCGATCGCAAAAAAATGCATGCAACCTTACAGCAGTTGCAAGACAGCCGTGCTACCCGTGGTCAGCGCATCGCTAAAAAGCTCAGCGAGCTGCTAGAGATTGATTATGATACGTTGTGGCAGGCCATTCTGAACAAAGCGGGTAATAATCCACAAGCGGTTGGGCGTGCGCATATCGGGCAGGTATTGTTTGAGCGCGGTGACGTTCAAACTGTCCAAAAAGCTTTTGATAAATATTTGGCTGATAATAAACCTGCGTATGTGGCGATTGATGCCTTAAGTATGGCGGATGGTATTGAGCTAATTCATGCTTGCGGTGGTAAGGCGGTACTTGCACACCCGACGCGTTATCAGCTCTCGGCCACCCGAGTCCGTAAACTTATCGAGGAGTTTGCCAAGCTTGGCGGCGACGCGTGCGAATTACCAGCGACCAGTGAGCCTGTCAGTACGCGTCGGATGGTCGATCGCAGTATCGCTGAGCACGACATTGCCGTTTCCGTTGGGAGTGATTTTCATGGTAGCAATTTGCCATGGCGGCGTTTGGGCGATGTCCCAAGCCTGACGCCTGAGCAGCAAGGGATTTGGCAGTCATTTCAAAGCCACAACAGTCAGCAGTGATTAATAAGTACGCTATGTTGTCAGAGAGCTAAACGATTGCAATAGTAGGTTCACTGTACAACCGTTGCAATACGACTAGAATGAGTTTTTTTTAGACTCTATGATAACAACAATCAAAAAAATCAAATCAATTACACGAGTCTATTTAGGATATCGAGTAGCGTATCGACTTTATTGTAAACTCACTCCAGTCATAGCAAATCGCCACCCTAGGGTCAGTAGAAACGATATTCAAAAAAGTAAATATCGAGCTATGCGGATATAGTTATCTCCGAAAAAAGAAGTATATATGAGTCATTTAAGCGTAGTATAGTAGTGGTTTGCCATATCACAGATTTAACGGTATGGCGGTCACCAATCAGGCAGTAATAGAGGCATCATGCTTTTAATGCTTTAATCATCCCTTAGTCAGTTGACCGTTATCAGTAGCGATGACGTTTAGAACAATAATGACAAGTTTGGGTATGCACGTGGTACGCATATATGGTTGCATCGATATATCAATTAGGCTATAAAAAGCTTTCTCAAATTATTTTTGAGTGGCAAGCTGCAGATAGGGCGTCATTACTGTCCCTATTCATCGTGCTAGAAATTACCATGCATTGGCTATGGTGCTTATTTGTATGGCTGCGCCGAGGTGCGTCCAATAGCTATGTAGATATGACGCTGTTATATCCGATATGGCTCATTATAACGTTGATGGGTTTGTTTTTTTGGTGGACGGTTGGTCATTTATCCAATATTAAAAACGATTATCAGCGTCTGCATTTTTGGCAGATTGTTCTAATCTTTGTCTATAGCCTATACATCGCGGTTGTAGTGTTGGTGATGGGACATAGTAGCCTTGTCTCTGGTGTATCGCTCGTTGGTGGTACTATGTTAGCAATGATGCTGGTACGCCGCCGTTATATTTGGAAAGCGTTCTTAATTCAGGTTTTTTTGATTATATTGGTGACGCTCTTACCTTATGCAGGTATCAACTTGCCAAGTATGCGCCAACTAAATATTACTTCTATACCAGCGGGTACCTTTAGCTATCAGACTTATAACGAAATCACCACTATTGAGAATGCAATCGCTGCCTCTATTTTCCAAGATGGTACGCTTAGCTGGGATAGCATCAATGAGATTCGACGCTCTTCGGCATTTTTTTGGCGTACTACACATCTGTATTTGGCCTTGCCCAAAGCGATTTTTATGGTGTATGTGTTTAGTACGATATTGCTAATCTTAGATGATAGCAAAAAAGAGATCATACAGCATGCCAACCATGATGAGCTGACTGGCCTTAAAAATCGCCGTTATGGTCTTACGCAAATGCAGCAGACTTTAGCCCATCTGACGGATACTCAGGACTATACTGTTATCTTACTGGATTTAGATTTGTTTAAAAATATCAATGACAATTACGGTCATGACGTTGGAGATCAAGTACTAAAAGAGGTGGCAGAGATACTAAAAGAGGCGCTTAATGATGCAGATATTATTAGCCGTTATGGCGGTGAAGAGTTTTTAATCGTTTTACCTGATATGACGCACAGTTTAGCAATGACCATTGCAGAGCAGTTGCGTCGCGATATTGATAGGTATGTACTGCAAGTAGATGACAGTTTAAGTTTTAGAGTGACCGCAAGTCTTGGGCTTTATACGCTAACTCATACTGAGCGAATGCGTATCAAACAAGCGTATGCCATCACAGAACCAAAAGAAAACACTGCGCAGTCAAAAAAACTTCAGACTATTAAATCCCGTAAAGGCAAACACGTTATCATAAAAACGTCCGAGCTACCCAAAACGTATCTGCCAAGTGATATCTGTCAGCGCCTTATTAGTATTGCAGATAAGGCCTTATATGAAGCCAAGGATCGCGGTCGCAATCAGGTAGTAAGTGCCAACGAGATGCTAGCAGCAGATAAGAGTCTTGGTTCAATCTATAGCGCTTAGCTCATCAACGAAGCTTATTTTATTTAGCGACTATTATTTAACGACAATAGACTCAACTATTTAACTGCTGTACTAAGCTTGCCAGTACACTGGTTGCAAAGCTGCCAGTTGTCAGAGTAAAACTTAACACTAGCGTTTGCCCATCTGTCCATCTCCAACGCAAGTCTTCAATAGGCAAGCGTAGTGCACGTCGCTGCGCCTTGATATCACGCTGCTCTAATCCTGTCGCAAGCTTGCTTAATAGCGGGCTTTGTCCCACAACCTCTTTTTCAAGCTCGGCTGCTGCACCGCTGATTTTATCGTTATGCGTACCCCATAATACGCCAGTTGGATGAATATCGCCGCTGGCAACACGCGAGCGTAATGTATCGTCCATCTCTTCACTGGCAAAGATCGAGCCTGAGCCATTAAGGTTAAAAACCTCGCCATCAACTCCAGTGTCCAAGCTGCCACCGCGTACGCGCGCGGCTAATATCTCGTTGAATATCAAACTGCGTGCAGCGGACAGCTCCATGGTATTTTGCTCTCGCGGCGCACGTTTGCGTTTACTCTTCTTTGGCTGCAATCGGCTCTCTTTCGTTGGACGAGCAAATAACGTCAAGGCTTCTCTAATATTATTACCACCGAAACCAAAACGCTGTGGACCAAAATAATTAGGCACACCGTTTGCGCTGATATGCTGCAAATGCTGTTCTATAGATGATTTATCATTACTACCAAAATCGATATCTCGCAAAGTAATGATAAACTGATTGCCCCTATGCGTGCCACGATTGAGCTTTTTATGATGCCAATGCTGAGCGAGTATCTCTACGCTTTCATTATTGCCAATATCACCACTATTTCTAGATGCAAAGGTGGCGGCAGGCATCTGCTTTTTGGGTAGACGCAGGCTAAACCAC